>CAKRLN010000121.1 GCA_934359535.1 uncultured Lachnospiraceae bacterium | reverse complement strand
CTACCGGATATGGTCTGTTATACTTAACAAATGCATTATGGAAAGATCATGGCATGAGTCTTGAAGGCAAGACCGCAGCAGTTTCCGGTTCTGGTAACGTAGCAATCTACGCAATCGAGAAAGCAAACCAGTTAGGCGCAAAGGTTGTTACATGCTCTGATTCTACAGGCTGGATCTATGATCCGGAAGGAATCGATGTTGCATTATTAAAAGAAGTAAAAGAAGTAAAACGTGCACGTTTAACTGAGTATGCAGCAGCAAGACCATCTGCTGAGTATCATGCGAAAGAAAATGGTGAGCATGGTGTATGGCAGTACAAGGTTGATTTAGCTCTTCCATGTGCAACACAGAATGAGTTAGACATTGAGGATGCTAAGATGTTAGTTGCAAATGGTGTAAAATCTGTAACAGAGGGCGCAAATATGCCTACTACCTTAGAAGCAACGAAATACTTACAGGATAATGGTGTATTATTTGTAGGTGGTAAAGCTGCCAATGCCGGTGGTGTTGCTACTTCGGCATTGGAGATGAGCCAGAACTCTGAGAGACTTCACTGGACCTTCGAAGAAGTGGATGGAAAGCTCAAAGGAATCATGGAGACAATCTATGCAAACATTTCTGACGCTGCAAAGAGATACAATGCAACTGTTGGCGGACAGACAGACTATGTTGCTGGCGCTAATATCGCTGGATTTGAGAAGGTTGTTGAAGCTATGCTCGCTCAGGGTGTGTGCTAATTCACAGATATAAAATCGATCAGAATCATGATATGGATAAGCTCTGGAAAAAATACATTTCCAGGGCTTATTTCGGTTGTTGTCCGGAGTAAAATGATTTATAATGAAAGGATATTGGAAGAAAAGAGAACGGAGAAGAATATCATATATGAAAACGAAAAAACCGTTACATAATATAGATCTTGAGTGGGAAGTAGAAGATCTGAATCAGGATGATGAAACAGAAGATACCCTTCCGGCTGGATATGAGAGGATTCAGGAGTCTGTAGAGGAGAATCCAGAGGATTCAGGGCAGTTGGATGAAGAGATGGACCAAGACAAGGATTCCAGTGACAGGGAATTGCCAGAGGATGTAAATGATCAGGATAATCGGGACAGAAGGAAGCGTGGAAACAGCCGGAGAAAAAAGAAAGCTCCAAAGAGCAAGGCCGGAAAAAAAGCATCTATGATCGCTGAAATAGTAAGCTGGGTGGCAACACTTGCAGCAGCAGTTGCACTGGCATTTTTACTTAAGAATTTCGTGATCATTAATGCAACAGTACCAACGGGGTCGATGGAGAACACGATTATGCCGGGAGATGATATATTAGGCTTCCGTCTTGCGTATCTGAAATCAGAGCCGCAAAGAGGAGATGTTGTTATCTTTAAGTTCCCGGATGATGAATCACAGAAATATGTAAAACGAATCATTGGGCTTCCAGGAGAGACGGTTACAATCGATAACGGAAAGGTTTATATCAATAATTCTCCGGAGCCGCTTGAAGAGGATTACCTGAAAGAAGAATGGGTAAATGCAGCAGGGCCTTATGTCTATCAGGTACCTGAAAACAGTTATTTTGTCATGGGAGATAACAGGAATGATTCCTATGATTCGAGATACTGGACGAATACCTTTGTGACGAAGGATAAAATTATTGGAAAAGCACTTTTTATTTATTTTCCATTTGACCACCTGGGAAAACTGGAAAATAAATAAAAAGCTCAGAGGGAAATAGTATGGTAGGATTCTTGTCGCGTTTTTTTATTAAGGATGATATGCCCGAAGACAAAAGACGCAGCGCGTATGGCATGCTCTGCGGAGTTGTCGGCATTATTCTAAATGTCCTGTTATTTGCAGGAAAATTCATAGCCGGAATGATCAGCGGTTCAATTGCGATCACAGCAGATGCAGCGAATAACCTGTCGGATGCAGGCTCGTCGATTGTGACACTTGCAGGCTTCCGGATGGCTGAGCAAAAGCCTGACCCGGAGCATCCGTTTGGTCACGGTCGGATGGAATATGTATCAGGACTTGCGGTTTCAGCAATTATTATGATTATGGCATTTGAGCTTGTAAAAGATTCGATTGGTAAGATCTTCCATCCGGAGGATACAGAATTTTCTGTGCTGATCGTAGTGATTCTTGTCGCTTCAATTCTTGTAAAATGCTATATGGCATATTACAACACAAGTATTGGAAAAAAGATCCAGTCTGCGGCGCTCCGCGCAACTGCAACGGACAGCTTAAATGACTGTATTACAACAACGGTTGTTCTTTTTGCTTCTGTGATCGAGCATTTTTCAGGCTTTCATGTGGATGGGATCTGTGGTGTTTTTGTAGGTATTTTTATCTTTTTCGGAGGCATCTCTGCGGCAAAGGATACCTTAGATCCGCTTCTCGGACAGCCACCGGAGCAGGAATTTGTGGATAAGATCGAGCAGATCGTCACAACCTATGATGAGAATGTGATAGGCATACATGATCTGATTGTGCATGATTATGGACCTGGAAGGCGGATGATCACGCTTCATGCGGAGGTTCCGGCAGACGGGGATATTTTAAAGATGCATGATATTATTGACAATATTGAGATGAAGCTTGAAAAGGAGCTTGGCTGCATGGCAACGATCCATATGGATCCGGTTGTTACCTCAGATGAGCATATCCAGAAGCTGAAAAACGATGTAATCGATGTTGTAACCGCGATTGATCCGGTTATCACGCTTCATGATTTCCGTGTTGTAAGCGGGGAAACGCATACGAATATTATTTTTGATGTGGTGGTTCCGTATGGTTTCCGGCTTTCAGATGAGGAGCTGAAAAAGGAGATCGATGTGCGGGTAAAGAAAAAGCTTGGAGCACAGTATTATACGGTGATCCAGGTCGATAAGGATTATAATGGCCGCGCATAAAAAGGTCAGTAGATAGTCTGTTGCAGAGGCATACTGGCATTCTGCAATTTCACTATATATTTTACACAATATTTCTATCAGAAGCAGCGTAAATCCGCTGTTTGGATACACAGGGAGGAAGAATGATTATGGCAGAAAATTCAAGCTGCAGCAGCGCATCCAGCTGCTCAAAGTCAAGCTGTGAGGGATGTCCAAGCCACCAGAATCCACAGAGCTTACAGGAAGCAATGAACAAGGATTCCAATGTAAAACATGTAATCGGAGTAGTCAGCGGTAAGGGCGGTGTTGGAAAATCCTTCGTCACTGCATCGCTTGCAGTCCAGATGGCAAAGGCTGGATATTCCGTAGGAATTTTAGACGCAGATATTACAGGACCATCCATTCCGAAAATGTTCGGGGTACACGATAAGGTAATTGGCGATGACAGAGGGATGTTTCCGGCAGAGACACCGGATGGCATTAAGATCATGTCGGTAAACCTTCTTATGGACGATGAGGAGGCACCGGTTGTATGGCGTGGACCGGTTATCGCAGGCGCTGTGAAACAGTTCTGGAGTGAGACTGTATGGGGCGATGTGGACTATCTTTTCGTTGATATGCCACCAGGAACCGGAGATGTTCCACTTACGGTATTCCAGTCACTTCCGGTAAACGGAATCGTGATCGTAACCTCTCCGCAGGAGCTTGTCCAGATGATCGTGAAAAAAGCATTCAATATGGCAAATATGATGCACATTCCGGTACTTGGTCTCGTTGAGAATTTCAGTTATCTGAAATGCCCGGACTGTGGAAAAGAGATCAGCCTTTTTGGAAAGAGCCACATCGATGAAGCTGCAAAGGAGATGGCAACAAGAGTGCTTGGAAAGCTTCCACTTGATCCTTCCTATGCAGAGAAGGCAGATGAGGGACGCTTCTATGAGATGGAGAATCCGTATCTGGATCATGCTGTTGAAGTGCTGAAAAATATTTAACAAGGTTATCAAAATGAATAAAAAAGCCGCTGTGAGGCATTCTGGTGCTTCACAGTGGCTTTTCTTATAGTTCCGGATAAAAAAGACTTCCTGAATATTAGACATTCAGAAAGTCTTTGTAAGTGTTTAAAAACCAGACAAGTTACTGTGCATCGGAATTCTGTGCATCCGAGTAATCAGTCTGGGAAGTCTCTGTATGAGCTTCGGAGGCTTCGGTATCCTCCGTGGATTCCGGTGCTTCATAGGTCATCGTATTAGAGCTTCGGAAGATTGTATTGCTGGAACCAAGCTGGTTTACAACAATGCTGTCACCATCCGATAAGCCTTCGGTGTCGATCGTCAAGCAGTTCCCAGATACATAGGTTGTAGAAACCTTTTCGTCATTGACGAATACACGGCTCCACTTGGTAAATCCGCTTCCTTCTAAGATCAATTCAGAACCATCGATCGAAGAATGCATGCTGTTTATCACAATATCATCGATTCCCATAACAAGATCGCTTGCCGGATAAAGATCCTCGCCATGGTATGCATATCTGGAACCGTATAACAGATCATACTGCAGATTCTCAAAGCCATCATAGTAATCAGTACTGTTTTCCTGTGTCTGATGATAGTTAAAGATTGTACCCTCATGGATGTTAAGCTGGTCTGTGATCTCGGCAAGTAACTGGTAGGAGTAGAGATCAGCGTCCTTTTTCTCAAGTCCGAAGTTATTCCAGGTAACGTATTTCGTCTTATAAATGTCACCGGATTTCATGTCAGCATTTGTCAGTCCCATTGTTGGAAGATGGTCACCGAAAAATACGATCATCGTATCCTCATCACGTTTGCTGACTTCATCAATCAGGTTCGACATAAAGTTATCCACCTCATGCAGCTGGTGAACATAGTAATCCCAGGCATTTTGTTTTCCTTCATCGGCAGCACCGGAGGTTTTGTAAACCGGATTGTCGATAATCTTCTCAGTCGGATAATCTCCATGGGAGCTTACGGTGATTGTGTATACAAAATCAGACTGATCCGGAGTTGCATCCATTGCTTTTATCGTCTCTGGAACAAGGATATCGTCCGTTGCCCAGTTACTATTTGGGGTATAGTTCTGGATATCCATCATTTCCTTGCTTGTGAAGGTATCGAAGCCCATTTTCTGGAATGCATTGGCGCGGCTGTAGAAGTTACCACCATTGTTATGTACCACGTGGGAACCGTAGCCTAAGGTCTTTAAGTCAGATGCCATGCTTTCGCAGCGGTCAACCTCCTTTAAGATGGTCTTGTGCGGGTATTCACCTGTACCGAAATACTGTAAGCTCATACCGGTCAGTACTTCAAACTCAGTGTTGGAGGTGCCGGCTCCGACAACCGGAACGGTAAGATATCCGGTTGAATAATTCTGCTCTAAGGAGTGGAAGGTCGGAATCGGATCACCCTCTACATTTAAGAAGTTGATCTCATCCGGATCACAGAAGGACTCTAACAGGACAACGATCAGGTTCGGTTTGCGGTTCTCGTCGAGCGTGGTCTGCTGCTTGGTATTGTTTACATTTGCTTCAATTGTATTAATTTTTTCTTCATTATAATCAGAAGGCTTTTTCATACCGCGGTCTACAACACTGGAAGAAAAGCTGTATACAAAGCCGTAATTCTCATAGCCCTGGGCAATGTTAGAAAAATAGGTTGCAACAACGTTGGTGTTTTGTGCGACAGAGGTAACCGTTGGCAGTGCTACAAATAATACGGCAAGAACCGATGCAGGAACAACGATACGGCGGATTTTTCCGGTATATTTTGGTCCTTTTATAAAGAAGATAATGCAGAATGCGAAAAAGATACATGCACCGATTACAACCATTGTTGCCTGGGTTGCAGTAAAGTAGTTCGTATTCGTCATTGTGAGCAGGTCGGAGATACATTTCAAATCAGTATAACCGAACGGTGTAACACGGTTGGAAAGGATGCATCCGTTTATGATTCCAAGGATCAGCCAGAAGGCGGAAACAAACAATCGGAAAAAAGCACGCTTCCGGAACAAATATACCAGTGTCAATGATGCAAAAATAATAAAAGCATTATAAAAATAAGCGAGTGTATGTGCTCCAACGAAGGTACAGGCAGAAACAAAGCTTCTTCTGGATACCCATTCGATCACAAAGATCAATCCGCAGGATAACAGTGCGTGGAACACAAGAGAATATTTATTAAAAAATGCAATGGTCTGTAAATATTTTTCGGAATGCTGTTTTTCTTGTTTTGTGAAAAATTTCTGTTTGATCATACTCAAATTAATTTTCATTCTTTTACCTCCAATTTACATTCCATAGAATAAAGAAAAATCGGTGTAAAAGCAAGAGCAAACTTTCCTAAAAATATCTTAAGATAATATGAAGTTTTATGAGATATGAACAAGAATAGAAGTAAAAAACCGGCAAAATGCCGGTTTTTCCTTATTTTATGAACTTATTGATCGCTTCATTTAAGTCTTTTAATGCCTGATCATCGCCTGTTTCGACTGCATCCACGATGCAGTGGTTGATATGGTCTTCCAGGATGATCTTTCCAATATTATTGATCGCAGAGCGGACAGCAGCGATCTGGATCAATACCTCGCTGCAGTCGCGTCCGCTTTCAATCATGGTTTTTATGGATTCCATATGACCGATCGCACGGTTCATACGGTTTAAGACGGCCTTTGTATTTTCATGGTGATGTGCATGATGGTGTGTTACGGCTGTTTTATCT
>CAKRLN010000120.1 GCA_934359535.1 uncultured Lachnospiraceae bacterium | reverse complement strand
CTGCAGTACATAGCTTTGCATAAGCATAAACTGAGGGTATCATGTGCGTAAGCAGATATAAAAACAGGGTACAAAGATGAAGGAACAGAAATACGAAGAAAATTACACGTATATGGTCCGCTGTTGTGATGGAAGCTTTTATATCGGATGGACGAATAATCTGAAAAAGCGGTTAGAAGCACATAACAGTGGAAAGGGAGCAAAGTATACCAAAAGCCGCAGGCCTGTGGAGCTTGTTTATTATGAGTGTTTTCAGACAAAGCAGGAGGCAATGAGCAGGGAATGGCATTTAAAGCAGCTGACGCATGCAAAGAAGCAGGAACTTCTTGACAAAACGACAAATACCTGTTATGCTAACGAGCATTGTGGCTTATTTTGAAAGGAAGTATATGGAAACAGTAAAATTTGAAGAACTCGATCTATACCCACAGATTTTAAGAGCAATTAAAGAAATCGGTTTTGAAGAGGCAACACCGATCCAGAGCCAGGCAATTCCGGCAGTGATCAGCGGTGCAGATGTGCTTGGACAGGCACAGACAGGAACAGGAAAGACAGCATCCTTTGGAATCCCTCTTCTTATGAAAGTAGATCCGAACAGTAAGAAAACACAGGCGATCGTATTATCTCCGACAAGAGAGCTTGCGATCCAGGTAACAGAGGAAATTCGTAAATTTTCCAAATATATGCATGGGATCAAGGTTCTGTGTGTGTATGGCGGACAGGATATCGGACGCCAGATCAAGGCATTAAAGGGCGGTGCACAGATTATCATCGGCACACCGGGACGTGTCATGGATCACCTCAGAAGAAAAACGATCCGTTGTGATGCAGTGAATACGATCGTTTTGGATGAGGCAGATGAAATGTTAAATATGGGCTTCCGTGAGGACATTGAAACGGTGCTTGAGTATATTCCGGAAGAAGGAAGACAGACCGTTTTATTTTCTGCAACAATGCCGAAGCCGATCTTAGAGATCACGAGAAAATACCAGAAGGACGCAATCAATATCAAGATTACGAAAAAGGAGCTGACGGTTCCGAATATCGAGCAGTATTATTATGATGTAAGACGGCATGATAAACTGGATGTATTAACGAGACTTCTTGATTATTATTCACCGAAGCTTTCTTTGGTATTCTGTAATACAAAGCGTATGGTGGACGAGCTTGCATCGGAGCTTCAGGCACGCGGGTATATGGCAGAAGGGCTTCACGGTGATATGAAGCAGCAGCAGCGTGACCGCGTTATGCGTAATTTCCGTAACGGAAAGACAGAGATACTGATCGCAACAGACGTTGCAGCCAGAGGAATCGATGTGGATGATGTGGAGGCAGTGTTTAACTATGATCTTCCACAGGATGATGAGTATTATGTACACCGTATCGGACGTACCGGGCGTGCAGGACGTACCGGACGCGCTTTTAACTTTGTAAAAGGCAAAGAGGTCTATAAATTAAAGGATATCATGCGTTACTGTAAGACGAAGATCAAGGCACAGCCGATTCCATCCTCCGATGATGTTGCACAGATCAAGGCAGAAAAGATCATGGATGAGATCGGAGAGATTATTGAGTCCGGTGATCTGCGTGATATGATCGACATCATTGAGCAGCAGGTGAATCATTCCGATTATACGGCAATGGATATTGCGGCAGCTTTCTTAAAGCAGGCGATCGGAGGCGTGGAGCTTTCGAAGGATGATGGAGATTATGAGACAGCAGATTTTGGTGATACCGGAGCAGAGGAAGGAATGGTTCGTCTTTTCATCAATATTGGTAAGAATCAGAAAATCCGTCCGGGAGATATCCTTGGAGCCGTTGCAGGAGAAGCAAAGATTCCAGGTAAAATGGTCGGTGCCATTGATATGTATGATAATTATACATTTGTTGAGGTACCAGATGAATATGCGAAGGCAGTCCTTCGTGCAATGAAAAATGCGAAGATCAAAGGCAAATCCATTAATGTGGAGCCGGCGAACCGCAAATAGCAGTTTGAAACATATCTTAAAAAAGTCTTAATAGGTTACCATCTTGGAACTTCATAAAAAAACCGCTACAATGTATTTATGATGAATCATAAATACAGGCAGCGGTTTTTTGATTTTTATGGAAAACGGTCTGATTAAACCTCCGGAGGAAAGTTATGTATAATATTTTAGTTTGCGATGATGAAAGGGATATTGTATCCGCATTGGATATTTATCTGACAAGTGATGGGTATCATGTATGGAAGGCCTACAATGGAAAGGAAGCGCTGGAATACATCCGGACAGAAGAGGTGCATCTTGTTCTTATGGATATTATGATGCCTGAGATGGATGGAATCCAGACGATGGTAAAGATCCGGGAGATCTCGAATGTTCCGGTTATTTTACTGACTGCAAAGAGTGAGGATACCGATAAGGTGCTTGGTCTTATGGTCGGTGCTGATGATTATATTACAAAGCCGTTTAATCCGGTTGAAATGCAGGCGAGGGTAAAATCACAGCTTAGACGGTACATGTTACTTGGAAGTGGAACCGAATCGAAAAGTAAGATGACCATAGGCGGGATAGAATTGGATGACATGTCCAAGGAAGTGACGCTTGATGGAGATAAAGTCAATCTTACAAGAACCGAGTACGATATTCTAAAGCTTCTGATGGAGCATCCAGGTCAGGTGTATTCTCCGAACCAGATCTATGAGAAGGTCTGGAAGGATAATCCTTATGGAACGGAAAATACGGTTGCGGTACATATCCGCCATCTTCGCGAAAAGTTAGAGTATAATCCGGCGGAACCAAGATATTTAAAGGTTGTCTGGGGACGCGGATATAAGATGGAGGGAGAAAACCATGAGTAAATGGACTCATAAAACATGGATAAGGTTTATAGCGGGGCTGATCTGTGTGGTCAGTGGTGTTACGCTTCTCGGCAGCGCAGCTGGCATTGTGCTTTATTACTGTATGATAGATGGTGCAAAATCAGATTCCAGGGAGGACATCCAGGATGTGATCTACCGGAATATATCTGATAATTATGCAGCAGCAATGCTTGCCAATATGTCGGATGACAAGGACTTTGATGCATTAAATGGAGGAAACCTGCTCTATACGGTAGCCGAGATGTCCGGCGATGACGGAGCAGAATACGATGCCAAAAAGGGAAAGATTGTCTATAGCAATAATAACAGTGAGGTAAATCCGGATGATTATGACTATCTTTTTTCCGGAAGAAGCGCACAAAAAAATGATTACTGGTATTTTTATTCTACAAATACACTTGGAAATGCTGCAACCAATACGGCATGGGGAGAGGCAGATAACGGTTATGTCCGCAGTCTGGACTTAGACTGCTTTGTATTCGATGACCAGTCTGGTATTCTGTATGCAAAAAGCGGAGACAATTATATTCCGATGAAGCACATCCGGATTGGCATGGGTGATGCGATGTCGGAATATGAATGGAATAAGGAGCAGGCAGCGTATGTATCCGTATATACGAATGAGAAGCTGGATGCATCCTCCTTTGATACATGGACGGATCTGTATATTGAGAACAGTGTCTATGCCAAGCCGTACAGCAGTATCCGCAGTTCTTCGGCTTCAGATGAGGAAGAAACCGCATCGACCGCACAGACAGAAGACCTGGATACGAACGAAGTGGATTCGACAGAAACGGCTGACATAGGTAGCGTAATTGTTTTTTCGCGTGTCAGCGGGGTATCCGGTAATTTTATAAACGTGCCGGATTTCTGGTTTGACGGGGATTCTGCAATCTGTTATGAGACAAGCACAACAAAAGGAACACAGTATTATGTATACATGAAAGTAGAGGAGAAACCACAGGATGGGCTGGCATTCAACAATGGTATGCAGGATTACTATTATCATGCGTCAGAAATTGTAAATGCAGTGGAATGGTTCCGTATCCATATGACACCGCTTCTCATTGTGTCCGCAGTCAGCTTTTTGCTTTCCATCTGTGTCCTGACAATTGGAGCTGGGCACAAAAGTGGCAGTGATGAAATCCATCTGTGCAGAGTTGACCGGATTCCATATGCAATCTGTGCAGCTGTGGCAGGATGCTTCGCATTCTTTGGAGTGAGTGGAAATATTGTCTTATTTCAGCTTGGATATGGCTATCTGGAAAATTCGTTATTTGTTGCACTGGAGGTTATGGATGCACTGCTCTGGTTTACGGTTCTTCTCGCTTTTTACCTCAGCACGGTTGTACGGCTAAAGGCACACAGCTTCTGGCGTTACACGTTACTCTATTATATGTGGATCCCGTTTTGCAGATTCCGGAAGTGGGTTCATACAAAGTATGGGGGATACCGGGATGCAATCCATGAAAATGTTCCGCTTGTTGGAAAGACGGTGATTGGTTTTGTGCTTGTATTTCTTTTTGGATGGTTTGTGATCCTTGTAACGGAGTATGACAGCGGGGCAGAGCTTGTGATTTTTACAATTGTTATGCTTGCAGCAGGTGCGGCAATTCTATGGGCAGTGCTTCAGATGAAGCGTCTGAAGGACGGCGGAAGCCGAATTGCGCAGGGCGATTATACGAAGCCAATCGATACGGCAAATATGTATTGGGAATTTAAGCAGCATGCGGACAATCTGAATGCCGTCGGAGATGGAATTGCCAGTGCAGTCAATGAGCGGATGAAGAGTGAGCATTTTAAGACCGAGCTGATCACAAATGTTTCCCATGATATTAAAACACCGCTTACATCCATTATCAATTATGTCGATCTGATTAAAAAGGAGCATATCACAGATTCAAAGCTGATCGAATATGTTGATGTATTAGACCGTCAGTCAGCAAGATTAAAAAAGCTGATTGAGGATCTGATGGAGGCATCCAAGGCATCGACTGGAAATCTCCCGGTCAATCTGGAAAAATTTGATGCCAGTGTGATGCTGACACAGGTGGTCGGTGAGTTTGAGGAACGGACACAGGCAAAGAATCTGAATCTGATTGTATCCGGACCGGAAAAGCCGGTGTATATTATGGCTGATGGACGGCATCTGTGGCGGGTATTCGATAATCTGATGAGTAATATCTGCAAGTATGCACAGCCTGGAACCCGTGTATACATTAATCTGGAGGAAAGGGATACATCGGTGCGCATTACCTTCCGTAATATTTCCAGATACCAGCTCAACATTACAAGTGAAGAGCTGATGGAACGCTTTGTACGCGGTGACAGTTCCAGAAATACGGAAGGGAACGGACTTGGGCTTTCCATAGCGCAGAGTCTTACAAGTCTGATGAACGCAACGATGCAGCTTGAGGTCGATGGAGATCTGTTCAAGGTAATCCTTACGTTTGCAAAGCTTGCGGGGCAGAAGCCTGATGCTTCAGACGGAACTGCTTCGGAGTGATCTCATAGCGCTTTTTGAAGGCGCGGATCAGATGGCTGCAGTCGGCAAAGCCTGTCTCTGTAGCGATAAAGCTTAAGTCATAGCCTGTAAAAAGAAGCAGGTTTTCAACCTTAGAGAGCCGTACGAATTCAATATACTGCTTACAGCTTTGTCCATAATATTTATGGAAGAGCTTCGCAAAGCAGGAATAGCTCATATGACAGCTGTGGGCTAATGCTTCAATATTAATATTTTCCTGGGAATGCGCATCAATGTAGACGAGGACATTCTGAATGGTCTGTTCTTCAATTTCTGAAAGTTTTTCCGGGTCAAATTCAATTCCTTCGCAGCGCCAGCTGCGGAGGATTTTTAATATCAGCATGGAAAACATCGAATATACATAGGAGTTGTAGCCATACTGCTTTTCCTGTACTTCGTGTAGGACTTCCATAAAAAAGGAATCATAGTCTATTCCGCAGAGTGCATCCTTTGAAAAGACAACCGGAGGCTTTTCCATATTGGAAATCTTACGGAAGGCAGCATTTAAGTCGGGAAGATAGCTTTCCGACATCTGAATCCGGTTCAGGTTAAATTTGCAGCAGATATAGCGGAAGGGCTTTTGGTCAGCCGCATAGATCGAGTGGATCGACTGCGGAGGAAAAATGGCAAAAGAGCCCTGCTTTAACAGGTATGAGCCGTCATTACAGCTGATCTGTGTTGTGCCTTCCTGCATATAAATCAGTTCTACAAAATAATGCCAGTGTGCTTCAATCGGCTGGCTGTAATAATCGGTTCCGCAGAAAAAGGCCTCGATTGGTGAGCGCAGCATGTCACTGTATTCAAATAAATTTTCCATGATAATCCCCCAAAAGAAATAGAAACGTTCTATTTTTGTATCATTAAATTATATCATACTCCTTATAGAATTGATACAATGGCGAAAACAAAAAGGGGGAATCAAATCAGCATGAAAAATACACAGACAAAGCAATTCCCAAAATCAAAGCTTGGATGGTTATGGGAAAATATGGAGGGAACCAGAGGTTTTTATATCATTGGTATGATCGGAACGGTTGTATACAATATACTTCAGCTTACGGTTCCCTATTATTCCGGACAGATTGTGGATCTGTTTCTGACAGGGGAGCAGGCACGGGAAAATATGCAGAATCATAGCGATTTATTCTATCAACTGTTAATCGCAATGATCGGGCTTACGTTTCTTCGCGTGGTGATCGTCTATGGAGACTGCATGATCTATGAGCATGTATCCCAGACCGTGTTATACCG
>CAKRLN010000119.1 GCA_934359535.1 uncultured Lachnospiraceae bacterium | reverse complement strand
CGTTGCCAGCGACACGTAGCGAAAGCGTGTCTTCGAAGATTTTTGCCACTTTGAACAATAAAATGTGAGTAAAAGAGAGTTTCGCAATTACCTAAAAGAAATCTATAAGAAAAGAGGAGAACACATGCGGATAGGAATCGATATTGGGGGAATGACAATTAAAATAGGGCTTGTGGATGACGCGTATAAGATCGTGGCAAGAAAGGTCATTCCGACGAATGCGGATACAGAGGATGCAAAAAAGACAGTCAGACGGATGGCAGAGGCATTAAAAGAGCTGTTAAAGGAATATGGGATAAAAGATAAGGACTGCGCCTCGCTTGGAATTGCATGTCCGGGAACGGTGGATGGCACATCGGGAACGGTTGTGTATTCGAACAACATCCATTGGGAGGATGTGCCGATCGTGGCATGGTTAAGGGAGCATATTTCGCTTCCGGTCTATCTTGCGAATGACGCAGATGCAGCAGCACTCGCAGAGACGCTTGCAGGCGCAGCAAAAGGAAGAAAAAATGCAGTGCTTGTGACACTTGGAACTGGAGTTGGAGGCGGAGTTATTATAGACGGACACATTTTTACAGGACCGCTCCGTGGGGGCTGCGAGCTTGGCCATATGGTCATTGAGCGGAATGGAAGACCGTGTACCTGTGGAAGATGTGGCTGCTTTGAAACCTATGCGTCGGCATCTGCGCTCATGCAGGATGCAAAGCGTGCGGCAGAAGAACATCCGGAATCACTTATGAACGAGCTTGTAGATGGTGACAGAGCTTCGATTGATGGGAGGATCATTTTTGATGCAGAAAAAAAGGGTGATCCGACCGCAAAAGAAGTTGTTTTGCAGTATGAGAAGGATCTTTCCGTCGGACTTGCCAATATCATTAACATTTTCCGGCCGGAGGCTGTGATCTTAGGCGGCGGGGTATCCGCACAGAAAGAGTATCTGACAAAGCCGCTTTCGGAAATGGTTAAAAAGGAGTGCTTTGGCGGCAGTCTCGGTGAGATTGCTCCGATCGTGACCTCACAGCTTGAAAATGATGCAGGAATCATTGGTGCGGCATATCTTGGAAAAAGCTGGGAAATATGAGAAAAAATATACAATAAGAACCGTGCTTATTGCTTACAGCTGCCTATGGAATGGAGTATAATAATATTGATTTTCGAATTTTTCCATAGTATAATCAAATTGTATACAAAATACAGGAGAAAAACATATGGATGATATTTCGTTAAAGGCACTGGCAAAGATCAATCTTGGACTTGATGTAGTGAGGAGAAGAGAAGACGGTTATCATGAGGTCCGCATGATTATGCAGACGATTCATTTGTATGACCGTCTGAAGATTACAAAGACAAAGACACCGGGAATTGAGATTCATTCCAATCTTCCGTTTCTTCCGGTGAATGAGAATAACCTTGTCTACAAGGCAGGACAGCTTCTGATGAATGAATTTGGTGTAAAAGAGGGGGTCCGGGTAGACTTATTAAAACGGATTCCGGTAGCAGCAGGAATGGCTGGTGGAAGCAGTGATGCGGCAGCTATGCTGTATGGAATAAACCAGCTGTTTGATCTCGGACTTTCAAGAAAGCAGCTGATGGAGCGTGGCGTATCAATCGGAGCGGATGTTCCATACTGTCTGATGCGTGGGACGGCACTTGCAGAAGGAATCGGAGAGAAGCTAAAGCAGCTGCCTCCCATGGTAAAATGCCCGGTGCTCATCGCAAAGCCTCAGATTTCGGTATCAACAAGGTTTGTATATCAGAATTTAAAGCTGGATGGGACAACGGTTCATCCAGACATTGATGCTTTGATCCGTGACATTAAGAAGAAAGATCTTTGCGCAGTGACTGCGGATATGGGGAATGTACTCGAAACGGTTACGATCCCGAATTATCCGGTCATTGCAGAAATTAAGAAACAGATGATACATTCCGGCGCACTGGGTGCGATGATGAGTGGAAGCGGACCAACGGTGTTTGGTCTGTTCGAGAATGAACGGCAGGCAAGGAAGGCTTATGAGGAGATGAAACAGACAGGGCTTGCAAAACAGCTTTATCTTACATCCATTTACAACAACCGGAGAAAATAAAAACAGGAGATCGAGGAAATGACAGACGACTTAACATTGAATATGAATGCTTATCTGCCACTGAGAGATGTAGTTTTTAATACTTTGCGGGAAGCAATTTTAAAGGGTGAGTTAAAACCAGGAGAGCGGCTTATGGAATTACAGCTGGCCGCAAAGCTTGGGGTCAGCCGGACACCGATCCGTGAAGCGATCCGTATGCTTGAGCAGGAAGGTCTTGCAGTGACGATTCCGCGAAAGGGTGCAGAAGTGGCAAAGATGACGGAGAAGGATATGGAAGACGTCCTTGAGATCCGTGAAGCGCTTGATGAGCTGGCGGCAAAGATCGCATGTACAAGGATCACAGAGGAACAGCTTGCGGCACTTGAGGGAATCCGTGACGAGTTTGTGGAGAGCACAAGGAGCTGCGATGTGAAGCGGATTGCAGAGGCAGATGTAAGCTTTCACGATGTTATTTATGAGGCAACCGGTAATCCGAAGCTTGTTAATATGTTAAATAACTTAAGAGAGCAGATCTACCGTTACCGTGTGGAGTATCTGAAGGAAGAGAAGAACTATCCGGTACTGATCAAAGAGCATGAACGGATCGTGGAAGCATTGCAGGCACATAACCAGGCGGCAGTTGTTTCGGCAATGCATGCGCATATTGAAAATCAGGCAGCAGCGGTAAAGGAAATTATAAGAGAACAGGAATAAAATGTTTGGATTGGAACATACTAGGAGCAGACAGCGTTTGTCTGCTCTTTTTTAATAGAACAGGAAGGGGGAGGAGAATTGGCGCGGATTTCCCAAAATATCAGTGAAAACATCAAAGCATATAAAGAAATCTACAAGGATTGTGCTGACATCAAGATGCGGGAGATGATGCTTGGAAAAAATAAGGATGTCAGATGCTTTCTTGCCTACATCGAGGTTGCAGTAAGCAATATTCTGATGGAGACGACGGCGCTTGGCAGGCTGCTTGGTTATCTCGAACAGGTGCCGGGAGAGCAGATTACCGGGATTCTTGATCAGAATGCACTTGGGATTGCGGATGTCACGCCATTTCTCACGATGGAGGAGGCAGCACAGGGCATGCTTACAGGAGATGCCATTTTGTTTGTGGACGGCTATCCGAAGGCATTAAAGATCGGAGATAAGGGCTATCCGAATATGGGGGTTACCGAGGCAGATTCCGAGAAGGTGATCCGAGGCTCGAACGAAGGCTTTTCGGATTCCGTTAAGGTCAATACGGCGCTTATCCGGAAACGTGTGCGTTCCACAAGGGTGCGGGTTAAGGAGCTGCGTCCCGGACTTCGTTCCCATACGAATGTGGACCTTGTATACATGGAGGATCTTGCCTATCCGGATGTCATTGAAGAAATTGAAAGGCGGATGGATGCATATGAAATCGATGGTGTGCCGGACAGTGGTGTGATCGAGCAGCTTGCAGAGGAAAAATGGTATTCGCCGTTTCCACAGTTTCAGACAACACAAAGACCGGACCGGGCGGCAATGGCAGTGTTAGAGGGCAGGGTAGTCGTGCTTTCGGATAATTCGCCAATTGCACTCATTGTTCCGACTGATTACAATTCCTTTATCAAAACAAGTGATGATTATTACAATCGGTGGGAGATTGCAACATTTGGCAGGCTGCTTCGGTATGCGGCATCTTTTTTTGCAATGACATTTCCGGGGCTTTATCTTGCAGTAACAGATTTTCATACGCAGGTGCTTCCGACAACGCTGCTTCTGTCATTTCAGGCGGCAAGGGCAGGCGTTCCATTTCCGGCAGTATTTGAGGTGCTTTTGATGGAGATTTCCTTTGAGCTGTTAAGGGAGGCCGGGGTGCGGCTTCCAGGGGCAATGGGCAACACGATCGGAATTGTCGGTGGACTCATTATCGGACAGGCTGCGGTGGAAGCCAATCTGGTCAGTCCGATCGTTGTGATCATTGTTGCCTTTACAGCGCTTTGTTCGTTTGCGATTCCCAATGAAGAATTTGCATTTTCCTTCCGGATTTTAAAATTTGCGTTTATTGCGGTATGCGCATGGCTCGGATATTTTGGATTTCTGATGGGACTTTTCTTTGTATTGATTCATCTGTCGCATTTACAAAGCTTTGGGATTCCATATCTGATGCCGTTTGTGGGGCCGGAGCTTACCGGCTATGAGGATCAGAGGGATTTTCTCTGGCGGTTCCCGCTCCGGAAGCTGACAAGGCGCCCGATCTATGCAAAAAGAGACGAAAGAACGAAACTGAAAAGAAAAGAGTAATCCTATGTTTTCAAATAATCATCAGATATCCATGCGCCAGACCTTCCGGCTTTTTACGTATGACCTGATCGGAATGAGCACACTGCTCCTTCCGGCACTTTTAGCAGAAATAAGTGGCTGTGATGGTGTATTTGCGATCCTGCTTGGAAGCGGAGCCGCAATCCTTTATGCGGCATGGCTTGGAAAAATCAGTAAAGGCTTTGGACAGGATTTTTTTTCCTATTGCAAAGAAAGGCTTCCGGCAGCAGTCAATGCAGCCTGGCTTCTTTTTTTTCTTGTGCAGACTGTGGCAGTGGGCGGGTATACTGCCTATGTGTTTGCGAAGCTTATGCAGGATGCACTGCTTCAGGAAAAACCGTTTGTGCTTTTACTTGTGGTTGTGATTGCAGTTGCGGGATATGGAATATTGGGCGGACTTGAGAGCCGTGCAAGGAGCTATGAGGTGTTATTCTGGTTTTTGATGCTCCCGCTTTTTCTTATGATGGCGGCAGCAGTGCGGGAGATTGATACGGACTACTGGACTCCGGTTTTTTCCCATTCTCCGAAAGATGTGTTACAGGCATCGTATCTTGTTTTTATTTTCTGGGGAACAACCTTTTTTATGCTGTTTCTTCCAGAGCATATCAAAGAGGCAGACTGGAATAGAAAAATGGTACGCGCTGTGCAGAGTGCATTAAAATTTGCAGCTGGAATTCTTCTTGCGCTGTATCTGATCCTTCTTGGAAATTTTGGAAGCAGGGCGCTTTCAGCCATGGATTATCCTGCTGTGACGTTTATGAGTACAGTGCAGATCACAGGCGGCTTTTTAAAGCGGGCGGATGCCCTGATGCTTGGGGTCTGGTTCTTTACACTGTTTGCATTGCTGAATACGAATCTGTATTATGGAGCTCAGGCCGCAAAACGACTGGTAGGGAAAAAGGGAAACAAGCGTTATATGATTGTTTTATGTTTTGCTGCCTTTTTGTTTGCAATGGCTTTTTACCGGGATACGGTACATGCCGGGAAGCTTTTGTGTGGCTTCCTGTGGTATATCGGGATGCCATTTCTTGTGTTCTGGCCTGGACTTGTCTTGTTTTTTACCCAAAAAAAATGGAAAAAGAAAAACGGTGCAGGAAAGACCATGGCACTTATTCTTTTGATCTGTGCAGCAGGAGGAATAAGCAGCGGCTGTGGTACGGTGGAGCTTGAAGACCGTACCTTTCCGATGCTTGCGGCAGTGGATGAGACCCCCTGGGATGGGAAAATTGCAGTGTCTTATAGTTATCAGCCACTGGAAAAGGTGTCGGATGAGATGACAGATCAGGGCAAGCCGGAAGCAGCTGCAGCAGAGGCGGATCACTTTTATCAGGCTTTTCAGATGTATGAGAAGGAACTGAATAAGGTGGTGGACTATAATCATCTGAAAGTACTTGTGCTTGGGAAGAGTTTTCTTGGTGATCCCGTAAAATTTTCTGAAACGCTTGATTTTTTGGAAAAAGAGGATGAATTTCCGCGAAATACCTATATATGTGCAGTGGATGATGCGAATGCACTGATGGCTTTGGAGAGCTCGCTTCCGCAGAACCCCGGAACCTATCTGGAACAGCTGCTGGAAAATAGTGTATATGTCGATGCCAGAGGCCTGCCGACACTTGGAAATCTTTTTGATGAACAGAAAAACAGGCAGAAAAATCTTTATCTGCCGTATTTTACCGTGAAGGATAAGCAGCCGGTGCAGGACGGCTGGTATGCGGTGAAGCGCGGAATGCCACAGGGTGTGATTGATGCAGAAGCAGGCATGATCGGGTTTCTTGAGAATGGAGCATTAAAACAGATGACAATCGGGATCACAAACGGACAGTTTGTGAGATTACATGATTTTCACACAGTCTATGATCTGTCAGTGCAGGGGCATGTTAAGATCGAAGTGGACTGTGAGGGAGAGCTGTTATCTGAAAGCATGGATTCAGAGGACGCACTTTCACAGCTGATAACGGATTTCGTACAGAGTGAGGTGAACCATTGCCTGCTGGAAGAAAAATTAGATCTTTCCAATTCTTATAAAAAGCTTGCCGGCTATAACAGGGGCTGGTATGATGCGTGGAATTCGCAGCAGAAGAGTCATACGGCAAATGCCATGATTCCATATGAGGATACGATTACACTGGAATATGATATTGATGTCACGCTGACGGCATCCTGAATAAATATCCATAAACTGGTAACTCTTATAATAAAAGGTAGGCAATTGCGAAACTCATAGTTAAGCAGGATTTCATTGTGAAAAGTGACAAAAAGATTAAGAAGACACTGGGGAGCGGCCGGTACTTAGGCGCTGTATTTTAGCGCCTTAT
>CAKRLN010000118.1 GCA_934359535.1 uncultured Lachnospiraceae bacterium | reverse complement strand
TGCATATAATCAGATCGCGCAGATCTATGGAACACAAAAGACAACAAGAACACGTAATACACAGGAGAGCGGTTCTGTGCGTGATCAGATTTCGATTTCACAGGCCGGCCGTGACTATCAGATAGCAAAAAGTGCAGTATCAGAATCTTCAGATGTCAGGGAAGATAAAGTCGCACAGCTGAAAGCACAGGTGGACTCCGGTGAATATCATGTTGAGCCAGGCAAATTTGCAGAGAAGCTGCTTGGGAAATACAAGGCTTCCATGATTGAATTTTAATGATTTAGAAATGAGGATAATCCGTGGCAAGTTTAGTAGAAGAACTCGTAACTGTATTAAAAGAAGAGCTTCATATTTATGAGCAGCTGGCAGAATATGGGGAGAAGAAGCGCCAGATACTGATCCAGTCGGATGTTCCGGCACTTGAACAGCTTACCGTTCTTGAGCAGGAGGCAAGTACGGAGCTTTTGTCGTACAGCAATAAGCAGACAGAGCTTTTGAATGATATTGCAACCGTGCTCGGAAAGGATCAACAGGCAATCACAGTCACAAGGCTGATTGGTTACTTACAGGCACAGCCGGAAGCACAGAAGCAGCTTTCCGAGGTCAGAGACCAGTTGATTGAGACCGCAGAGCTTGTCAACCGTCAGAATGAACTGAACACGATTCTCATTCATCAGGCAATGGAATTACTGGAGTTTGACATTACCTTATTCAAAAGCATGCGGCAGGCACCGGAGACCGCCAACTATGACCGGAATGCGTACAGTACAGGTACGCTTCTTGGAACGAGCGGTTTTGATGCCAAACAGTAATTAAGCAGGAGGAAAAAGGTATGGCAAACGGATTCGGAAGTCTATATGTTGGATCATCCGGTCTGCAGAGTGCACAAAATGCACTGAATACAACTGCGAACAACCTTGCGAACGTAGATACCAAGGGGTATGTACGCCAGCAGGTTCGTTTTGCAGATAAAACTTATTTAAAATTAAAACAGCCTTCGACGAACGTTAATATGCAGCAGTCGGGTCTTGGCGTCTCGATCGGGGATGTGGTTCATGCAAGAAATATCTTTCTGGATAAAGCGTTCCGTACAGAGAACGGAAGATATTCCTTTTACAGTACAATGTATGAGAACGTATCCAATGTTGAGGATATGTTCCAGGAGTTAGATGGAGAGGAATTTAAGGAAAGCGTACAGGATCTCTGGAAGTCCTTCCAGGAGCTTGCAAAGGACTCAGCCAATTCTACGAACCAGAATCTTGTGGTGCAGAAGTCCGAGCTTTTTATCAGCAGATGCCAGTCGCTTTATTCAGATCTGAAAAGTTATCAGACGAATTTAAATCAGCAGATTTATGACAGCGTGAATGCAGTCAACAAAATTGGACAACAGATCTATGACTTAAACAATCAGATTGTAAAGGTGGAATCCGGTGGAACAGAGACCGCCATGACGCTGCGCGACCAGAGAGATAAGTTAATCGATGAGCTTGCAGGCTATGCAGGTATTTCAACAAGTGAGGATCAGTTTGGCTTTGTCACCGTTACGATGGAGGGTGTGGATTTTGTCGATGAGAATAAATGTTATGAGCTTCAGCTGAAGGCAGATGAAACGACTGGATTCTTCACTCCATACTGGGGACAGCTTTCGGATACCAGCTCCGGTGAATACGTCCCGGTATTCCGTGCGGATCAGGATATTTCATCCGAATTTAACACGGATCTTGGTAAGATTAAGGCACTGCTTGTCTCAAGGGGAACAACCTATGGAAAATATTCCGATCTTGACGATGCAGACAGCTACAGCGTAATCGAGGGTAACACGGTCATGCAGGCGCAGGCGCAGATCGACAAGCTGTTCCACAGCATTGCAACCGGAATTAACGATATTCTTTGCCCGAACATAGAGACAACGGCAGATATCACAGCGACGGATGGAACTGTATACAAAGCGGGAACAAAGATTCTTGATACCATAAGCTGTACGGTTGGAGAGGACAAGGAGCTGCCTCCGCAGGAGCTTTTTTCAAGGATTGGCTGTGACCGTTATACGGAGGTTACCGGGCAGGACGGGAAAACATATTATATTTATAATGAAGAAGATCCAACTGACACTTCCAAACAGTACATGATCAATGGAACGAAGGTAAACCCGGAGCTTCAGGCACAGATTACAAAGCTTCCGGTCTATACACAGAATGGCGCAGTTGATTATAGTCTTGGCAAGAAGCTTACAGCGCTCTGGGAAGATAAGACGATGAAGATCACACCGGATGATAATACACCGAGCTCCTTTGAAAATTATTATGATAAGATCATTGGAATGCTTGGAACTGTCGGAAATGTGTATTCTTCTGCGACGGATACCTTATCGAATACCGTGGAATCTGTCGATAACCAGAGGGCACAGGTGTCCGGAGTATCTTCAGATGAAGAGCTTACCAACATGGTCAAATATCAGTCTGCCTATAACGCTGCAAGCCGTTTTATCACGGTAATCAGTGAGATGACAGAGCTGATCGTGACAGGCCTGAAGTAAGGTTGCGGCAATGCCCACAGGCTTATAACGGTGGGGCAATAACAGAGAACAGATTAGGAGGGGCACATGGCTTCAACTTTTTTTGGATTAAATATAGGTTCATCCGCATTAAGTGCATTTCAGGCTGCGGTCAATACAACAACTAATAATATTGCGAACATCAAAACAACCGGATACAGCCGTCAGACTGCCAATATGGAGTCGACCGCTGCAATTCGTGTTGCAGCGCGTTATGGAAGCATGGGAACCGGTGTTGCTGTAACCTCGATTAAACAGGAGAGAGATCTTTATTACGATGCAAAATACTGGGAGGCAAATTCCAGCAAAGGATTATATGAACAGAAGCTTTATTATCTTGACCAGGTTGAGGAATGCTTTAAGAATGACAGCACACAGAAGGGCTTTACAACGATCTTCAACAAAATGTTTAATGTATTAGACACGTTGAAGACAAAGGCCGGGGATGAGACGGTAAGAAACCAGTTCATCAATCAGGCACAGCAACTTTGTACCTATTTTAACGGGCTTAATACAAGCCTTACAGAGATGCAGGAGGATATCAACCAGGAGATCAAGAGCACGGTGGAGAATGTGAATGCGATCAGCGAGAAGATTGCAACCTTAAACCGTGAGATTAACAGCATCGAAATTACCGGAGCCTATGCGAATGAGCTTCGTGATGAACGCGCGAACCTTCTTGACAGCCTTTCTTCCATCGTCGGGGTAGAGACAGTAGAGACAGAGATCCAGAACAGCAACGGAGAGAACATCGGTGGAACGAATTTCAAGGTGCTGATCAATGGACAATCACTCGTTGACGGCTATGAATACCGGACAATCAGCTGCGAATCAAGAAAACAGCTGCAGAATCAGAATGATGCAGAGGGCTTATATGATCTTGTCTGGTCAGATACCGGAACAGCCTTTGCAGCAGCCAACCCGAATTCGAGCGGAAGCTTAAAGGCACTTGTTCTGATGCGTGATGGCAATAATAACGACAATTTTAGTGGTAAAATCGCAAATAGCTCAACAAACAATCAGCTTGTACTTGAGAAACTGAATGTAACAAGCATTAACGCACTGAATATTCCGGAGGAAGGACAGCTGAACATTGACGGAAGAAAATACAGCTACACTGGCTGGACCGCAACGCTTGATTCGGATGGCAAAATTTCTTCCATTGCATTTGACCTGACCAAAGACAGTGAAATGGATGATGCGCTGCTTAAGTTCTCACAGGGACATACGGCTGCAAATGGCACAAGCTACGACAGCAAAGGAATCGTATATTATAAGCAGCAGATGAATGAGTTTTTGCGCAATTTTGCAGAAATGTTTAACAGCATCGAGAAGGACGGACAGACCTTAGACGGAAAGCAGATGGGAACCTTCTTCCAGGGAGAGACAGTAACCGGAACGCAGTACGACTTTAACGGTGCCTATGTCGACAGTAAAGGCAAGTATGTTTCCGCGACAACGAACGCAGATGGAACTTACACAAAGAGTGATATCACAAAGGTATCCTCCAGCACAGACAGCTATTATAAGCTGACAACTGCAAATGTGAGAGTCAATGAGAAATCCCTGACAGATCCGAAGTATTTTTCAACGACAACGGATATCACAAAGGGAACCGATGCCTATGACCTTGTCGAGAAGCTAAAGTCACTCCAGTCGGATGTCACGATGTTCCGCGGAGACAAGGCATCCTCCTTCCTTGAGACACTGCTTTCAGATATTACCGTCGATACGGATAAAACCAATACGTTTTATAATAATTACAATAATCTGTCATCCACGATCGACAAACGGCGGACATCGATTTCCGGTGTTGACGAGGATGAAGAGGCAATGAACCTGATTAAATTCCAGAATGCCTATAATCTTGCTGCGAAAGCAATTTCTGTCATGTCAGAGCTCTATGACAAGCTGATCAACGAGACAGGCGTTTAGTGGATAAAAGGAGCATATCAGCATGAGAATTACCAATAATATGATCGTGGCAAACACGAAAAATAATATAAATGCAAATAAAATCAGCGTGGACAAATACAATACGCAGATGACAACGCAGAAGAAGATCTCAAAGGCTTCTGAGGATCCGGTTATTGCAATGCGTTCCCTTCGTCTGTCAACAAACCTAAGCCACGTTGACCAGTATGTGGATAACAATATCCCGGATGCACTTTCCTGGCTGGATGTAACAGAGACGGCACTGACGAATACGAAATCCATTATCACAGACATCCGCACCCAGTGCGTGAAGGGATCTTCTGATACACTGACAGCGGATGACCGTAAGACGATCTTAAATGCCCTGACCCAGTTATCAAGCCAGATTTACACTGAGGGCAATGCAGATTATGCGGGAAGAACGGTATTTACCGGATACCGCACAGACTCGAAGCTTACCTTTGGAACCGATGAGAAATCTACCAAATATGAGATCAAACAGACGATATCTTATAACGATATTGCAGAGAAGCGTTATTATTCCGGAAGTGTCGATGTACCGGCAAAGATCGAAGCGTCAACCGCAGACTGCGCGGTAGAGATCTCCGAGAAAGCATATGACAGAATCCGGCTTGGCTATGATCAGCTCTCACAGACAAATTTTTCCGCATCTTATACGGTTACCGATCAGTCAACCGGGGTTAAGACAACAACGAACCTGACACCGACGGTCTATGAGAGCGAGGATACCTGGGAAGCCGCAAACGGTGGAACAAAAACGGTTGGAGATGACGACACCGTATTTATCGCAAGCACCGGAGAGCTGATTCTTGGGAAAAATGTCAGTGCAGCCATGAAATCAAACCATGCAGAGATTGATGTCAGTTATGAGAAGACCGGCTTCGATAAAGGCGATGTCCGGCCGGAATATTTCTATGACTGTACGGATGTTACAGATTCCGCCAATCCGATCAGCTATAAGCGCGATGAGGACGGTGATGGAGAGCCGGATGAACAGAAGATCGAATACACGATCTCGACCGGAATCTCGATCGGAGTTAATACACTTGCAAGCGATGCATTCGATCCAGCAATGGCACAGGACGTTAATGAGCTTATGAACTGTGTGAACGCTGCTATCAATGCAAACGATAAGGTGGATAAGATCAAAGAGATGATGAAAAAGGAGGAGTATTCCGACAAGGATTCCCAGGCAAAGCTTCAGACATACCTCGATGCAGCCCAGAAGGAAGCCGATTATGCGGATGATAACCTCCAGAAGACCTTCGGCTCCAATATTACAAGATTTGACGGATACCTTACTTCCATCAACAAAGCAATCACGAATGTCGGAAGCATCGAAGACCGCGTGAAGCTGACACAGAACCGTGTCGAGAACCAGCAGGAGACCTTGCAGGAGCTGAAATCTACGAATGAGGACCGGGATCTGTCGGATATCATTATCGATTATTATGCAGCATATAATGCATATCAGTCATCGCTCACCGCAGCAAGTAAGGTGGGGGCAACCTCACTGCTTGATTATCTGAGATAGCTATATGAAAAATATGCCCGTCGGAGACGGGGAAGGAGAAGACCATGAAGGCAGAAACAAGATTATTTGGTGCAATTGAAATTGCAGATGATAAGGTAATTAAGATGGAGAAGGGAATGATCGGCTTCCCGGACTTACAGCATTTTGCACTTATCTTTGATGAGGAGAGGGGACTTGAGAAGAGCAATATTATGTGGCTTCAGTCGATGGATGATGCGGATATTGCATTTCCGGTTATGGTGCCGGGAAATGTGAAGCCGGATTATGATCCGAAGGTCAGTGATGAGATGATCGCACCGCTCGGAGAGCTGACACCAGACAATACTTATCTTCTTGTGACGGTAACGGTTCCAAAGGATCTGACACAGATGGCGATCAACCTGAAGGCTCCGATCATTATCAATACCGATAATCAGAAAGCAGTCCAGCTGATCGTTGAGGATGACTATCCGGTCAAATATAAAATCTATGAACTTCTTAAGGCTGCGAAGGAAGGGAAGGTGAAGTAGATGTTAGCACTTACTAGAAAAAAGGGAGAATCCCTTGTTATCAACAATAACGTCGAGATCACTGTTCTTGATATCCGCGGCGACCAGGTGAAGATCGGAATTACCGCACCGAAGGATGTGCCGATCTACCGCAAGGAGGTCTATCTCCAGATCCAGAAGGAGAACCAGGCTGCCATC
>CAKRLN010000117.1 GCA_934359535.1 uncultured Lachnospiraceae bacterium | reverse complement strand
GGCATAAAGACGGTATTTTCGATCCACAACATGAAATTCCAGGGACGCTGGCAGCTGAAAGCAGTTATGGATATTACAGGACTGCCGGAGCAGATCTTTAATGACCGGGAGCTGGAATCCTATGGAGAAGCCAATTATTTAAAGGGTGGAATCGTTTACTCGGATATCGTTACAACGGTCAGTCCGACGTATGCGTATGATATTACAACACCAGAGGGTGGAGAAGGCCTTGGAGGTCTTATGTATGCAAGAAGAGATTCCTTATATGGAATTGTAAACGGAATTGATTATGAGGAATATGATCCAAAGACGGATCCGTATCTTGCAGCGAATTTTAACAATGTCAATCTGGTTGCAGGCAAGAAAAAGAATAAGGCAGCACTTCAGAAGGAAATGGGACTACCAGTGAAGGAGGATACCTTCCTTGTAGGAATTGTATCGAGAATGACGGATCAGAAGGGCTTTGACCTGGTTGCCTATATGATGGATGAGATGCTTAGCACCTTAGACATTCAGTTTGTAGTGCTTGGAACAGGGGAAGACCGCTATCAGGATATGTTCCGGCTTTTCCAGAACAAATATCCGGACAAGCTTTGTGCCAACATCGGATATTCCGAAGATTATGCACACCGGATTTATGCATCCTGCGATGCATTTTTGATGCCTTCTTTATTTGAGCCGTGTGGTCTAAGCCAGATGATGGCGATGCGCTATGGAACGGTTCCGATCGTAAGAGAGACCGGAGGCTTAAAAGATACGGTAGAGGCATATAATGAGTATGAGCATACGGGAACTGGCTTCTCGTTCTCCAATTACAATGCACATGAAATGTTTTTTGTTTTGAAATATGCAATGGGCATTTATAACGATCGCAGAAGAGACTGGGAGGGCATTATGAAGCGTGCGATAGAGAAGGACTTTTCGTGGAATGCATCTGCGAAGAAATATGAAGCATTATATGATTCTCTCTGCGAGCAGAAATAGAAGATGATAAAGGAAATGTCCGGCATTTTTGTGCCGGACATTTTTACATGCTGCTGTTACATGGCAAGCACACCCTTGGCACGTTCATAATAATAAGCGTGATCAGATAGTACTTCATCATCGGACAACTGGGTATCGTTGACTTCTGTCACCATGGCGCTGTAAGCGGTAATTTCGGAGCAGTTTGCTACTGGAATAAGAATGACTTCATGGATGCTGCTAGGGATAACAATGAAATCACTGCCAAGCTGTTTCGCAATTGCGGCAAGCAGACCATCATAAAGGATGCAGGAGGCTCCATTTACCCGCCCTTTGTTGGAAAGGATATACATTGGCTGCAGTGTGCTATAGTCTGCGTCAGATGGAAGCATGTCAGCAACAAGATCAAGCATACTGCACAACTGGTAAGGAAGCAGAAACGGAGTGTTTGCTTTGGCAAGAGCGTAAAGTGTATGTTTTGGAATTCCCCAGTAGTCCATATGGGAGTTATGGATTAAGATTGTTGCATAATCATCTTCTCCAGAGCTCAACAGACAGTGAAAGATAATTGCAAAATCCAAAAAACGGTAGTGAGGTATGTCCTTAAGCAGTTCTTCATTTCTGGAATAATTGACAAGTCGGTAGACGATGCGCCCTTTTGCCTTGTCGAAATCGGTGAAAAATGTGATATCAATGTTTTCCTCCGGCCGGTGGGACTCGTAGGTTTCGATGATGTCAGCGTAGATATCGTCCATGCATACACCGGACAGATAACGGTGGTAATATGGGTTCAAAAAGATCGTCGGTGAGATATTGATGTCTGGATTTAAAATAAGCAGAGCATCCAGTACCGTTCCATTGTTTTTCGTAACTGTCTGTAAGCGGACAGAAGCCGGATCTTTAAAGTGATCCTGCATGGTTGTCATAATATGTGATAAAAACTCCTGATAATTCATAGCTTCTCCTTAACTATCAGAAGCAGCTTCTGGGAATCTGTACACAGATGATGTGCAAAGAAATACAGATGATGCATACGTCCTGCGATCAGTCATTCGGTATGCAAAAAATCCATAGAGCTCTCTCGGAAAAACCCTATGGATTCAATGTATCATGAATGCTTCTTTTTTTCAATCAAAATTGGTCTGATTTGTGAAAATTTATCGTATTAGTGAAAAAAGGAAGCTTGTGTGGACTTTAATTCCTGCCAGAGATTGCTGTAATAGGTTGAGTCCTTTTCACTTAATGCCTGATAGACCTCACAGCGTTTCAAAGTTTCATGTGAAGGATTGATGACCTCGTCATTTTTAATATCCTCATCCTGATTCTCTCTTACGGAAAGGATTGGAGAGGAGTAATAGACATACTCAAAATTCAGGGAAGCAATATCATCACGACAGAGAAAATCTAAAAATTTCTGTGCAGCACCCTGGTTTTTACAGCTTTTTGGAATAAACCAGCTATCGATCCACAGGTTAGAGCCTTCCTTAGGCACAGAATAATCCAGGTCATCATTAAAGTCCATCGCATAGGCGGCTTCCCCGGAATAGACAACAGCAAGTGCTGCATTTCCTGCAATCATTTCATCCCCGGTTTCATCGACCATATAGGCATAGACAAGCGGTTTTTCCTTGATTAGAAGATCAAGTGCTTCCCTAAGCTCGGATGGGTCGGTTGTATTGATCGAATATCCAAGCTTTGATAGTGCCGGCATAAAAGCATCCCGTACGGAATTCTGCTGGATGATCTCATTTGTATATTTTTTGTTCCACAGTGCATCCCAGGACTGCACATCAGCCTCATCGACCATTGTTTTGTTGTAGAGAATGCCGACGGTTCCGTAGAAATAAGGAAGCACATACTTATGCTCCGGGTCAAAAGAGCCGCACAGATCGATGATATCCGGGTTGACGTTTGCGTAATTGCCCAGAGCAGAATAATCAATTTCATCGACCTCGTTTTCCTTGATCAGCCGTTCGATCATATATTCGGAGGTGCAGATCAGATCGTAATCGATCGAACCTGCCTTATATTTCGTGTACATTTCCTCGGGACTTTCGTATTCCTCGTATTTGACTGTAATTCCGGTCTCTGATTCGAACTGCTGTATTGCATCCGGGTCTAAATACTTTCCATAATTTAAGACGGTAATGGTTTCCCGGTTCGAAGAGGAATGGTCCGTAGTGTTTCCTTCGTCTTTTGTACATGCGGTAAAAAGAGAGAGCATCATGGCACTAAGAACAAGCAGGGAGATCAGCTTTTTTTTCATCATTACAAAACTCCTTTCTTCGCAGAAGCCTTTCCGGTTCCAAAATTCATTAAAAGAAGAAGGAAAAAGACAGCGGCGAATAAGATTGTGGATAGTGCGTAAAGCTCTGGATTAATGCCTTTCCGAAGCTCCGTATAGAGCATTGTGGATAAGGTATTGACACCGGCTCCCTTTGTAAAATAGGTGATGCTGAAATCGTCGAGGGACATTGTAACAGCCATAATAAAGCCGGAGATAACACCAGATTTGATTTCCGGCCAGGTCACCTTATAAAAGGCATAAAGCGGAGTGGCACCAAGGTCAAGCGCTGCCTCGTAGGTGTATTTATTCGCTTCCTTCAGTTTTGGAAGGACATTTAAGATCACATATGGAATATTAAAGGTAATGTGTGCGATTAGCACCGTCATAAATCCAAGATCAATAAATTTTGCAAATAAAAGCATCATGGAAATTCCGGTTACTATATCTGCATTTAGCAGCGGGATATTGGTTGCACCGAGAAAAAGCGTCCGGTTTCTTTTCTTCATGGCGCTGATTCCGATTGCAGCCATCGTTCCTAAAACGGTAGAGATTACGGCAGCAGCAAGTGTGATCTGGATCGTTGTGAAAAAGGCATTCATGATCGTATCACTCTTGAAGCAGTTTAAGTACCATTTGAGCGTGAAGCCGCCCCAGGCAACCTTAGATTTCGAATTATTAAATGATAATATAATTAATACAACAATCGGCAGATATAGGAAAAGAAAAATAACTGCCATATAAAGGCGGGATAATCCTTTTTTTACCATTTTGCGGTTCCCTCCCCTTCTTTATCAAACTGGTTTACGAGTGCCATGCTGATAAATACAAAGATCATCAGCACAAAAGAAAGTGCACTTCCGGCATTCCACTGCATGCCCTGCATGAAATCCTGTTCAATGACATTTCCAATGAGAAGCACCTTGCCTCCACCTAAAATGTCAGAAATTGCAAAGGAAGTCAGTGCAGGCACAAATACCATAACGATTCCGCTTACGACACCGGAGATTGTCATTGGCACGATGATCTTAAAAAAGATCGTAATACTGTTTGCTCCAAGGTCCTGCGCAGCTTCAATAATGTCCTTGCGGATGCGTGCCATCGAATTGTAGATCGGAAGCAGCATAAAAGGAAGGTAGTCATATACCATTCCGAGGATAACGGCAGCAGGAGAGTATAAAATATTAAAGGAGCCAAGTCCGAGTGTGTCTAGGATGGAATTAAACACACCGTTTTTGGATAATAACAGCTTCCATGCCATAATGCGGAGCAGAAAGTTCATCCACATCGGAAGCATGAAAATAAAAACAACAAAGCTCTGGTGCTTAAACTGGAAGTTGTTTAAGATCATCGCGAGCGGATAGGAGAGCACCAGACAGATCAATGTCGCAAAACAACCAAGCTTCAGCGAAAGCGAAATGGCATTCAGGTTTGTTTTAGTTGTGATAAGCTTCATGTATTCCAGGGAAAAATCACCATCTCCGTTCGTAAAGGCATAAATTAAAATCATGATCATTGGGAGTATGATAAATCCGATGATCCAAATCAGGTATGGGCCGGCAAGAAACTGTTTTTTCAGGTTATGCATCGATTTCCACCGCCTTTTCATCGGAAGATTCCGGCTTGTGCATGATCTGGATGTTGAATGGGATGACCTTGATTCCTACATGGGTGCCGACCGGAACAAATTTCGTTGTATGTACAAGCCATTCAAATCCATTTGCAAATACCTCAAGCTCATAGTGTACACCTTTAAAAATGAGAGAGACCACATCTCCTTCCAGATAGCCCTCGGATGGATCGACAAGCTCAACATCCTCTGGACGGATCACAACATCGACAGGCTTATTTTCCCCGAATCCGGTATCGACACATGGCATTTTTACACCAAGGATCTCTACAAGCTCGTCCTTAATCATAATACCGTCAATAATGTTACTATGTCCGATAAAATCTGCAACGAAAGCATTTTCCGGTTCATTGTAGATCTGTTCTGGAGAACCGATCTGCTGGATATATCCCTGGTTCATAACAACGATAGAGTCAGACATGGTAAGAGCCTCCTCCTGGTCATGTGTGACGTAGAGAAAGGTAATGCCAAGCTCCTCCTTTAAGCGGATCAGCTCATACTGCATGCTCTGGCGGAGCTTTAAGTCAAGCGCGCCAAGCGGTTCATCTAATAAAAGAAGCTTTGGCTCGTTTACGATTGCGCGTGCAATGGCAATACGCTGCTGCTGTCCTCCGCTTAAGGAATCAATAGAGCGTTTCTCAAAGCCATCGAGGTTTACAAGTTTTAAAGCATACTTGATTTTATCCTGGATATAAGCCTTGCTTTTTTTGCTGATTTTTAAGCCGAATGCGATATTTTCAGCAATCGACATGTGCGGAAAGAGTGAGTATTTCTGAAATACGGTATTTAAATTGCGTTCATTTGCCGGAAGGTCTGTGATATCTTTTCCCTCAAAAAGAACTTTTCCCTGATCCGGAGTCTCAAAGCCTCCCAGTATACGCAGGGTAGTTGTTTTTCCACAGCCGGATGGACCAAGCAGCGTTACAAATTCATTTTCATGGACGGTCAGATTGAACTCGTCTAAAATCATGGTATTTCCATAGGATTTGGAAATATCAATAAAATTCACTAAATCTTTTTTCATTGTTTACTCCCTTATTGTGTAAATCTTTTATTTAAAAATTCGGTGGGGTTGTGACCCAGATTAAAACAGCATCACGGGATGTCTGATTTTCGATATAATGCCGTTTTCCGGCCTTGAAATAAAAGGATTCTCCAGCACGGACAACATAGGTCCGGCTTCCATAGCTTATGCGGATACTGCCTTTTAATACGTAGCCAAAGTCTTCTCCTTCATGAGGAAGATATACTTCGGATCTGCCGCCAGCATGCAGGGTGAGACGGACGGGTTCCATTGCATTTTTTTGTGCATTTGGAATGATCCATTCGATCAGGCTGTTCTTATCATCGTCTGCTTTTTCAAAATAATCAGCAGTTTTAAAAACGATCTGCTCCGGTTCCTCATCGGTAAAAAATTCCGCCGGTGTAACACCAAGACACTGGATAATGTCAAGCAGCGTACTGACGGAAGGAGAGTTCTGGTTGCGTTCGAGCTGGGAGATAAATCCCTTGGTGAGCTCAAGACGGTCAGCAAGCTCCTGCTGGGTCAGACCGTACTGGATGCGAAGCTCCTTGATACGTTTGCCGATATCCATTGGAATAAGACCTCCTTCGTAAGTGCATAGAAAATGTAAAGTAATTGTAAAAGTGGATTTTTTGTTTACAATTCCTAAACACGCATTCATGAATATTTTATAGAAAAATAATAGAAAGTCAATACATTTTCACAATATATTTACACATATCGGCTATGAACAAAAAATGAGTATAGTCAGTATGAGAGTGAGGTGAAAAAAATGGAAAAAATCTTAGTCCGGCTTAAGGGAATGAAAGATATTCTGGAAATAATGGCTTGTGATGAGACAAGAAAAGATGGATATGCATTTATACTCATGGCCCAGCTTTTGGATGAATGTATACAGGGGCTTGAAG
>CAKRLN010000116.1 GCA_934359535.1 uncultured Lachnospiraceae bacterium | reverse complement strand
GCGTATGGCTTTATGGAGAATCATACCAGGGAGGACTTAGATGCCGCGGATCAGGTGATCGAAGAGCTTTATCCGGATTTTTATCCGCTTTACCGCAGGCGTATACAGGAAAATCACACGTATTTTGGAAATATGATGATCTGTAAAAAGACGCTGTATGACAAGTACTGCCAGTTTTTATTTCCGGTTTTTGAAAAAATGCATGGGCTTTTGAACCTTGACAGCTATGACGAATACCACAGAAGACTCTATGGCTTTTTATCAGAATTTCTGCTTATGGTATGGACCGAGTATGAGAAGCTTCGTGTGAAGGAATGTAAGGTTGGCATGATCGGAGCTAAGAAGGAGACTACGGAAGTAGTCAATGAACTGCTCCGTTTCTTTCAGAAGAAGGACATTGCAGGAGCAAAAGAGTATTTCCTGTCGTGCCACAAAAAGCGGCCGGATATCATGATGGAGGCATCCGATATCGACAGACATCTGCATTGGTGTCTCGAAGCGATTGCAATTTATGAAAGAGAGCAGGCCTGCGGTGTGACAGCACACGGGATTCCGATTGATGCTAAGGCAGAGCAGCTCTTTGCCTGGATTGGGGGACTTAAGAAGGCAGTGCAGAGCGGGAAGAGTGGAACAGATACAGATACAGCGTATAGCGAAGCCGCCCGGACGGTTGCAAGGCTTTTGATGGGTTCTGAAAAATGGCGGATTACTTAAAAAAGAAAAGAGGGAGCAGATATGCCGGTATTTGATTTTAATGATACAAAGGACAAGAGAAATGAGGCGGAATGCACGTATGTTACATTCCAGTCGAATGAGGCGCACCCGACCGCGGAGCGGCCGCTTCTTGTATTGGACAATACAAAAAGAAAATGGAATCACCATTCAAACGGGAAATTTACCAATCCGGTGAAACGGACGTCATTTGAGTTTGAAGAAGAAAACGGAACAATCAGTGCGGATATTTTAAGGATTGATTCCCGGTTTACAAGCCTTTTAAAATGGCTTGGGGAAAATCATATCAATGTGCGTCTGTCCGGGGAGAACAGGAAAGATGGGTATGCGGTATACAAGATCCGTGAGATCGCATTTGGAGGCGGAACCAAGCTTTCCGCGGAGGATGGATTTTTACAGTTTATGATTGAACGGCTTCTTGCAAGCGCGGCACCGGCGGAAGAGGAAGAGGGTGAGCAGACAGAGGAGCTTGGCGATGATATGAAGCTTACGAGTCTTCAGAGTATTACGGACTTTATGAACTGTGCGGGAAGAACACTGCCGGAGAATATCAGACTCTGGGCGAGAAGAAATCTTGCAGTGGCCCGCTCAGGTGAGGTGTCGCCGGAGGAACGCAGACATGCGCAGCGGGCACTTTCCATTATGATGAACGTGCAGTGGAAGAGCAATTATTTTGAAGCGATTGATCCAGAGGAAGCAAGGCGGATTTTAGATGAGGAGCTTTATGGCATGGAGCGCGTAAAGCAGAGAATCATCGAGACGATCATCCAGATTAACCGTACCCATACGCTTCCGGCATACGGTCTGCTTCTGGTAGGACCAGCAGGAACCGGAAAATCCCAGATTGCCTATGCAGTTGCGCGTATTTTAAAGCTGCCGTGGACAACGCTTGATATGAGCTCAATCAATGATCCGGAGCAGCTTACCGGAAGCTCCCGCATTTATTCGAACGCAAAGCCGGGACTGATTATGGATGCATTTTCCGTGGCTGGGGAATCCAATCTGGTATTTATTATCAATGAGCTTGATAAGGCATCCTCCGGAAAAGGCAACGGCAACCCTGCCGATGTGCTCCTTACGCTCCTTGATAATCTTGGATTTACAGACAACTATATGGAATGTATGATCCCGACAGTGGGCGTCTATCCGATTGCAACCGCAAATGACAAGGCTGCGATCAGTGCGCCGATTTTATCAAGATTTGCAGTGATAGAGCTTCCGGATTACACCGCAGAGGAAAAGAAGGTAATCTTTTCGAAATTTGCATTTCCGAAGGTGTTAAAGCGTCTTGGCATGCGTGAGGAGGAATGTATTGTAACAAAAGAGGCATTAGATGCGCTGATCGAGCAGTATGCCGATACGACAGGAATCCGTGATCTCGAACAGGCGGCAGAGCACATCGCAGCGAATGCGCTCTACCAGATCGAGGTGGATCATCTGACGCAGGTTGTATTTACTGCGGAGATGGTAAGAAATCTGTAGCGTTAAAGATATTCCAGGCAAAAAGCGGAACTCCCGGAAAATACTGAAAGGAGCACAATATGAAAGACCTTACCAAAGGAAAGCCATCGACACTGATTTTGTCGTTTGCGCTTCCTATTTTTCTTGCAAATGTATTACAGCTGACTTACAGCCTTGTCGATACCCGGATTGTCGGTTCGTTTCTCGGAGAGGATGCGCTTGCAGCGGTTGGTGCAACAACGACATTAAGCAATCTGATTATCGGATTTTTAATGGGACTTTCGAATGGCTTTGCGATCATCACATCGCAGCGATTCGGGGCAAAGGATTTCGCCGGCGTGAAGAAATCCTTTGCGGCATCCCTGACACTGGGAAGTATGATTTCTCTGCTTCTTACCGTGGCAGGACTTTGTTTTTTAAAACCACTGTTACGCTTTTTGAATGTGCCAGAGACATTGTCCGGCACGGCATACTCATATATCTTTATCATCCTTGCCGGGCTGCTTGCGACCTTTTTCTATGATGCCTGCGCCGCAGCACTCCGTGCACTTGGGGATACGGTAACACCGCTTGTAATTCTTGCAATTTCTGTTGCGTTTAATATTGCAGGAGATTTGTTTTTTGTAGTTGTTTTGAAAATGGGAGTCCGGGGAGCTGCGCTTGCGACAGTGCTTGCACAGATTCTGGCGTTTTTGGTGTGCTGGTGTTATATGGTGCACCGCTATGAAGTGCTGCATCTGAAGCGGGAAGATTTTAAAAAGCCGGATCTGGATATGACGAAAAACATGTTAAAGGGCGGCCTTTCCATGGGCTTTATGAGCTCGCTTGTCAATCTTGGAAGTCTGACGCTTCAGACTGCAATCAATAAGCTCGGACAGGAGGTTATCGTTGCGCATACGGCGGCGCGGAAGATTTCGGAGCTTTTTATGATCATGTTTACGGTATTTGGTCAGACGATGGCAACCTACTGTGGACAGAATGTCGGAGCAGGAGAGATCGGACGGGTGAAAAAGGGAATCCGGCTGTCGATCTTTTACACCTGTATCTGGTGCACAGGCGCAGTCCTTGCAAGCTATACCGTAGGACCGTGGCTTGTGCATCTTGTGACAGGAACAGATAATCCGGCAGTCGTAAGCTATGCAACCTCATATCTCAAATTTGATACATTATTTTATTATGTGACGGCAGTGATCTGCGTGCTAAGGAATGCGATGCAGGGACTCGGCGATTATGTGACACCGCTTGTCTCAAGCTCACTTGAGATGATTGGGAAAATTGTGATTGCATTTACACTCGTACCGGGACTTGGCTATACAGGCGTCATTGTTGCGGAACCGATCGTGTGGTTTATCATGGTGATTCCACTTGTCGTACAGATCTACCGTATGCCGGTTTTAAAGAAAAAATAGGAAAAAAAGCAGTAATCTATGAAAAAAGCGCACCCTAGGAGAGGGATGCGCTTTTTGTTTTTGCCATCTGGTTTAATTCCGGGAGAATCGTGCAAAGCATTGTGATAAAGCAGAGGCTTCCGCCGATGACGTTTGAGACCGGTTCAGCAAGGAAGACACCTTTTGTACCAAGTCTGAACGTATACGGGAGAAGGTAGGTAAGTGGAACAACGATAAAGACCTTACGGAGCAGGGAGAAAAAGATCGCCTGCTTCTTTTTATTTAAGGATTTAAAGGTTGTCTGTCCCATATACTGCAGATCCATAAAAATAAATGCCGCAAAATAGAGCTTTAACGATGGAACCGCAGCTGCAATCAGATTTTGATCGGAGCTGAAAATTCCAATCAGAAAGTGCGGTGCAATGATAATCATGCTCCACATCACAGCCGTATAAGCCAGGATCATAACTGCCATGGCAGCCATCGCCTTTTTGACACGATCCGGATATCTGGCACCATAGTTATAGCTTAAGATCGGGGAGGTGCCTTCATTCATAGCATAGATCGGTGTCTCGACGATCTGGCGGACACTGGAGATGATTGTCATAACGGAGATATAAATATCACCACCGGTAACGGAAAGCACGTTGTTGCAGCAGATCGAGACAAGGCTGTTTGTAAGCTGCATAATAAATCCGGCAGTTCCGAGGCTTATGATATTTTTGGCATTTTCAGCACAGCAGGCAAGCTCCTTAGGGCATAGCAGCCGCACCTTCTGTTCCGCATGCTTTTTCAGGAAAACAAGTACAAAAACAGCGGAGCATATCTGGGAGAGGACGGTTGCAACTGCAGCTCCACGGATTCCAAGCTGGAATACAAAGATAAAGATTGGATCAAGGATAAAGTTCATAACTGCACCGATCGCGACGGACGTCATGCCGATCAGGGAATAGCCCTGTGCGTTGATAAAGGGGTTCATTCCGGTTGCAATCATGGATGGCAGCGTGCCGGGCAGATAGAGCATCAGGTACGGATAGGCGTAGACAAGCGCTGCATCCGATGCACCGAATAGCCGCAGAAGCGGGCGGGCAAAGAGGAGTCCAAGCACCATAAGAAGGACTGCTCCAAAGCATACCATAGTGTAAGAGGTATTCATGATCTCTGCTGCCTTTTTCTTGTCATTCATCCCGCGGCTGATCGAAAAAAGAGGTGCGCCGCCGCTTCCGAACAGGTTGCTGAAGGCAGTGATGATAACAATAACCGGAAAGCAGAGACCGACAGCGCCGAGAGCTGTCGTGCCGACATCCGGAATGCGGGCAATATAGATGCGGTCTACAATATTGTAAAGAAGACTTAAAAGCTGGGCAACTAACATAGGAAGTGCGGAACCAAGGATGTTACTGGTTACACTTCCATATTCAAAATCAATTCGTTTCATTTGCATTTCATCCTTTTTGATATTATTTTTTAAACTCTTGACATTTAGTATATCACGGATTAATATATATGAAAAATATTACTTTTATAAAAAATACATATAAAAATTATATAGGTACAAATATGGATGTAAAACAATTAGAGTATTTTCGAGCCATTGTAGATGCCGGGACGATCAGCGGTGCGGCACGGGCTCTTCATATGACACAGCCTCCACTCAGTTATCAGATCAAAATGCTTGAGGAAGAGCTTCAGGTACAGCTTTTTTTGCGCGGTACGAAGAAAATTACATTAACAGATGCAGGCAAGACGCTTTATGACCGGGCAGGAAGCCTTCTTACTATGGCAGATATCACCAAAAGAGAGGTGATTAAAGCAAGCCAGGCGGCTACGATTCATATTGGATTGACACCGTCTACAGTTTCGATGATGTCAGAATATCTGATTCGTTTTTCAGAAAAACATCCGGAAATCCGCTTTGACATTCATGAAGGCTCAACATTTGCGCTGCGGGAGCAGCTCGAAAATGGGATCGTGGATATTTCAACACTCCGGACACCGATTGTTTTAAAAGGGTGTGAAAGTAAAACACTTGTGAAAGAAAAGCTGCTTGCAATGGCAGCAGCCGGTCAGACTTTTCTGAAAGAAAAGGAGCATATGGTCTCGTTAGAGGAGTTGTCCAGGCAGAAGCTGATCCTATCCCACCGCTATCGGAAATACATGCTGTCTGCGTTTGAACAGGCTGGATTTGCATGTGATATTTATTGCGAATGTGAGGATGCAAGGACGGCAATGACAATGGCAGAAAAAGGACTCGGAATTGCAATTCTTCCGGCATCCATGCGGGAGCTGACTGATAAAATTGATGTCTGCGATATTAATGGGGCAGATCTTACAACGGAGATTCTGCTTGCATGGCGGAGGGGAAGAATGCCCAGGGAAGTAATTGCATTTCTTGAAATGTGGTAAAATCAAAGACTAGACAATTACCTGATTATGTCGAAGCATAGCAGGAGAGTTGTGGAAATGTTTTTTAATAAATTGTTTGAAAAATATATACAATTATAGGGAAAGATACACAATTTGAAAATAAATAAAATTTATTTGCAAAAATGATTGACAATTATATGGGCGTGTGCTAATATACAGTTAACAACAAACAAGACCTAATAACACAGGACTTCAGATAGAATACAAGCAGTGACGAGAAAGCTGTTTGAACCAGTTCGAATCAGAAGCCTGAAGTTAACAGGAATTGGATGAGAATGGAGGAACAGTCCAATGGGATAGAATTTTAAGCACACACCTTTCCCTATAAGAGTGGCAATGCATGGAAGATCAGCAGGAAGCCTTTCATTAGAAGATGTAGAAGTGTTGATCAGAGGATCATATAAGAAGAAGGGTAACATATATCACATGCATAGGTTATAGCGGAAAGTAAAGCAGGGAAAGAAGCCACAGCAGTCAGGAAGCACAGAATATGTGAGAAGAGGAATCAGATATTTTGTGGATCAGAACGATCAATTTTCCTGGGATGCAGATTTTGGATATATGTTTTATAAATTCCAGGTGATTGGAGTTCACAGCTGATACATAAGAGGGAATAAATAATAATAAGCAAACAGATCGCATAAGAAGAAAGGAATATTTATAATTGAATAACGATGAAAACCAGTAGAACGGTCACTGTATTTTGAAAGAAAATATGGTGGCCGTTCGTTTTTGTGTTGAAACAATTTGAAAAAAAGGGCTGGCTGGGGTACACTTAATATCAGAGGTGATTACGGCACATGTATTCGTAGATTTGTGAGAGTTTTACAATTACCTAAAAAAGAGGAAAGAGAAAAGGAACAGCTATGATAAAAGCAGTCATTTTTGATATGGATGGAACACTGATTGACACAGAAAAATATTACCGGATCTGCTGGCCAAAGG
>CAKRLN010000115.1 GCA_934359535.1 uncultured Lachnospiraceae bacterium | reverse complement strand
GGACGGCCAGAGACCATGGGGATTGTGCCGGTCATCCGTCACCATGTAGATTTTCAGTATGAGATTGCAACAAGAAAATATAAGACACTGCTTGCAAAGGAAAAGGAAAAAAAGGAGATTCAGGAGGGACTGATTGCTGCATGCGATGTCATAGACCTGATTATAGAGATCCTGCGTGGCAGTAAGAATCTAAAGCAGGCAAAGGCATGCCTGACAAATGGCGATACCTCTGAAATCCGTTTTAAGAGTGCGGCATCCAAAAAGCAGGCCGGTGAGCTTCGTTTTACCGAGCGTCAGGCATCTGCTATTCTTGAAATGCGTCTGTACAAGCTGATCGGGCTTGAGATTGAAGCATTGCAAAAGGAGCATGAGGAGACACTTGCAAGGATTGCAAAGTATGAGGATATTTTACAGAACCGTTCCTCCATGGCGAAGGTCATCATCAAGGAGTTAAAGCAGTATATCAAAGAATATGGCAAAGAGCGCAAAACAACCATTGACAATTTAAAAGAGGCGGTTGTTGTAGAGAAGAAGATCGAAGAAAAGGATGTCATGTTCTTAATGGACCGCTTTGGATATGCGAGAACGATTGATCTGTCTATTTATGAACGCAATAAGGAGACGGTCGAGAGTGAGAACAAGATCCTGTTTTCATGCAGGAATACGGATAAGATCTGTATTTTTACAAATACCGGGAATATGCATCTTCTTAAGGTGCAGGATCTTCCGTTTGGAAAGCTCCGGGATAAGGGAGTGCCGATCGATAATCTAAGCAACTACAACAGTCGTGAGGAGAACGTCATTGCGATGTACAGCTTACAGGCACTTTTGGAGCGCCCGGTATTCTTTGGCACAAAGCAGACAATGCTTAAGGTTGTAGATGGCAGTGAATTTGATGTTTCGAAGCGTACAACAGCGGCAACGAAGCTTTCCGAGGAGGATGAACTTCTGATCGTACAGCCGCTTTCTGAGAACCAGACAATTGTGATGCGGTCAGCAAAGGACATGTTTTTACGGATTGAAGCTGGGACTGTTCCGGAGAAGAAAAAGGGGGCAGTCGGTGTGCGCGGCATGAAGCTTGCAGCGGGCGATCTGCTGACGGATATTTATGTTCTTTCCGAGGGAGAGGAAAAAAGCACGGAAGTAAAAGGTAAAGAGGTGGCGTTACACCGCCTGCATATTGCGAACCGTGATACAAAAGGGGTAAAAAAATAATATGATGACATTTGAAGAGGCCAGAACCTATATCAGCCAGGTATCCAGAACAGGAAGTATTTTAGGACTCAAAAGCATCCGCGCACTGATGGCGGAGCTTTCGGATGTCTGGGAGACGCTTCCAATCATTCACATCGCAGGGACGAACGGAAAGGGCTCAGTAGGAGCCTATCTTTGTTCGATTTTCCGGGAGGCGGGGCTTCATGTAGGAAGATACTGTTCTCCGGCTGTTTTTGATCCGCTTGAGGTCTGGCAGTATGACGGATGCAACATGACACGAAATGAATATGCCGAGGTTATGTCACAGGTGAAAGACGCCTGTGACATTGTCGTATCAAAGGGCGGGGAATATCCGACGGTGTTTGAGGTGGAAACAGCAGCGGCATTTGTCTATTTTTACCGGAAAAAACCAGATGTGGTGCTGCTTGAGACCGGAATGGGTGGGAGCACAGATGCGACAAATCTGATCACCCATCCGCTTGCATCGGTGCTTACGACAATCAGCATGGACCATATGCAGTTTTTGGGCGGTACATTAGAGGCGATTGCAACGGTAAAAAGTGGTATTATCAAAGAAGGCTGCCCGGTATTTTCCGCAGTACAGAAGCCGGAGGCTGCCCATGTAATCCGTCATGTGGCAGAAAAAAAACATGCGGCACTTTATGAGGTAAAGGAAGAGGAAGAAAGCGTCATAAGCCAGGAACCGGGATGTCTTGTCTTTTCTTATGAAGGAGAGACTTATACGACTTCCATGGCGGGAAGCTGCCAGAAGGAGAATGCATCCCTTGCAATTTCAACAGCAAGGACGCTTCTTCCGGGGCTTTGTCCTGCACTTGCACGGCAAAAGGATGCAGGTGCTTCTCTTATAAAAAGGGGAATAGAAGCTTGCTGCTGGCCGGGACGATTTGAGGTGCTTTGCAAAGATCCGTTTATCGCAATAGACGGTGCACATAACGAGGATGCGGCAAGACAGCTTTGTGATACCGTGGAAAACTGTTTTACAAATGTGCCGATAACTTATATAATAGGAGTACTTGCAGATAAAGAGCACGAAAAAATGCTAAAACTTATGCTTCCACATGCTGCCGCAGTCTATACGATAACGCCAGACAATGCAAGGGCGATGGATGGCGCACTTTTAGCCGAGGAAGCACGCAGGTATCACAAGGATGTAACGTATTGTAAGACGATAAAAGAAGCAGTAGAGAAGGCACTTGGCGAAAAGAGGCCAGTGCTGGCATTTGGCTCATTATCTTATCTGGGCCAGCTGAAACAGGAGGTACAGGAGTGGTTGATAAAGCAAAGGTAGAAGAGGGGGTCCGTCTGATCTTAGAAGGGATCGGGGAGAATCCGGATCGGGAAGGATTAAAGGATACACCTGACCGGATCGCAAGAATGTATGAGGAGATTTTTGCGGGACTGGATCAGGATGCTGCTGAGCATTTGAAGAAAACGTTTTCAACGGATAATACGGAGATGGTGATTGAGAAGGATATTACGTTTTATTCAACGTGTGAGCATCATTTTATGCCATTTTACGGGAAAGCACATATTGCATATATTCCAAATGGCAGGGTGGTAGGACTAAGTAAGCTTGCGCGCACGGTCGAGGTGTTTGCAAGAAGACCACAGATCCAGGAGCAGCTGACAAGACAGATATGTGATGCACTGATGAATGAATTAAAGCCGCTTGGCGCGATTGTGATGATCGAGGCAGAGCACATGTGCATGACGATGCGAGGCATCAAAAAGCCGGGAAGTAAAACCGTTACCTTCGCAATGGGGGGGATGTTTGAAGAGGATGAAAAGCTTCAGAACCGCTTTTTTGCGATGGTTAAATAATACGCATCATATCTGTGGCAGGTAAAACCGGGATTGAAATAAGACAGTTAGGTAATTGCGAAACTCATAGTTAAGTTGGATTCTATTGTGAAAAGTGACAAAAAGATTAAGAAGACACTGGGGAGCCACCGGTACTTAGCGACCGTGTTTTGGTCGCTTATGTACCGCTGTGAGCGACACGTAGCGAAAGCGTGTCTTCGAAGATTTTTGTCACTTTGAACAATAAAATGTGAATAAAAGAGGGTTTCGCAATTGCCTAAATAAGACAGTGAATAACAGGAGAATAACAGACATGAAGATTGGAAACAGACAGTTTGACACAGAAACACAGACCTATATTATGGGAATTTTAAATGTAACGCCGGACTCCTTTTCAGATGGAGGTAAGTTCAATAATATGGATGCGGCACTGTACCATGCAGAGGAAATGATAAAAGATGGCGCAGACATTATTGATGTCGGTGGAGAGTCTACAAGACCGGGCTATACTAAGATCTCCGATGACGAGGAGATTGCGCGCACGGTTCCTGTTATTGAGGCATTAAGGAAGCGTTTTGATGTTCCAATTTCAATCGACACCTATAAGAGTGCAGTCGCGGAGGCAACCGTTTCTGCCGGAGCAGATCTTGTCAACGACATCTGGGGACTGAAATACGATGAAAAGATGGCAGATGTTATTGCGCGTACCGGTGTGGCATGCTGTCTGATGCATAACCGGAAAAATGACCAGTACAAAAGCTTTATGAAGGATATGTTAGATGATTTAAGTGAGACAATCTCCCTTGCTAAGAATGCAGGAATTGAAGATGATAAGATCATATTAGATCCAGGTGTCGGATTTGCAAAAAGCTATGAGAACAACTTAGAGGCAATTGCAAAGGTAGACCGGCTGATGGAGCTTGGTTATCCGGTGCTTCTTGGAACTTCAAGGAAATCCGTGATCGGACTGACATTGGATCTTCCGTCCGACCAGCGTGTGGAAGGAACACTTGTCACCTCAGTGTATGCGGTGCAGAAGCGCTGCGCATTTGTGCGTGTACATGATGTAAAGGAAAATGCCCGCGCCATCCATATGATGCGCGCTATTCTTGCTTACAAATAAAGCTCAAAAAGGGGATTAAAATCAGAAAAATCCCTCGAAAGTACCCAGCAAATAGAAGAAAAAGAGGAGAAAAGGAACAGGATGGACTACATTACAATTACCGGATTGAAAATTTTCGCGCACCATGGGGTGCTTCCGGAAGAAAAAGAAAACGGACAGGATTTTTATGTGAATGCCAGACTGTATTTAGACTGCAGAACCGCAGGAAAAAGTGATGCGCTTTCCGATGCGTTAAATTACGCTGACGTCTGTGCGTTTATGACAAAAGAATTTCAGAAAACCTCCTATGACCTGATTGAGTGTGCGGCAGAGCGGCTTTCTCAGGCACTTCTTCTACATTATACGCTTCTTGCACGGGTAAAGCTGACGCTTGAGAAGCCGCATGCGCCAATCGGTCTTCCGTTTGGAAATGTTTCTGTTACGATGGAGCGCGCGTGGCATAAGGTGTATCTGTCCTTTGGCTCGAATATGGGAGATAAAAAGGCTTATATCACACAGGGCATTGAAGAGATTAAGGCACATCCGGAAATCCGGAATGTACGGGTGTCAGAGCTGATTGAGACAGCGCCGTATGGTTATGTCGAACAGGATTCTTTTTTGAATGGCTGTCTGTATCTTGAGACACTGCTTCTGCCGGAGGAGCTTTTGGCATTTTTGCATGAGGTGGAGGCACATGCCGACAGAAAGCGCGTAATCGTCTGGGGGCCGAGAACGCTTGATATGGATATTGTATTTTACGATAAAGAAGTATATGAAAGTGAGGATCTTGTGATTCCACATATTGACATGCAGAATCGTGAATTTGTGCTTGTGCCGCTTTCCGAGCTTTGCCCGAATTACAGGCATCCGGTTCTTGGACTTACGGTATCCGAGCTTTTAAAAAACTTATCATAAGCTGCATTGCGGCAAAAAAGCATAAAGGAAGGAAAACACATGGGCATCAAAGCAGTTTTATTTGACCTGGACGGCACACTTATTGATTCCTCAGAAGGTATCATAAACTGTGTCCGTTATGCACTGGATTATTATGGAATTCAGGAAGACAACAGGAAGATACTCTATTCATTTATCGGTCCACCGCTTCGGGATTCATTTCAGAGGTATTACGGTTTTGATAAAGAAAAAGCAGCAGAGGCAGTTGCAAAGTACAGGGAACGTTATCACAAGATCGGAATTTTTGAATGCAGCCTGTATCCGCATGTCAAAGAGACAATTGAAAACTTGAAGGAGCAGGGCTACCGGATTGGAATGGCATCTTCGAAACCGGAAGAATCGTGCAGAAGAATTCTTAAACATTTTGGTATTCTGCCACTTTTTGATGATGTAGTTGGAGCAACTATGGATGGAAGAATTGACACGAAGGAAGAGGTGCTTTCCGAGGTGTTTTACAGATGGCAGGAGCTTTCAAAGGATGAGATGTGTCTGATTGGAGATACGATGTTTGATGTAAACGGAGCAGTAGCGCATCAGATCCCATGCATAGCAGTATCCTACGGCTTTGGAGATATTGCAGAAATGTTAGAACATGGAGCACGTTTTCGCTGTGATGACCTGTCCCAGCTTCCAGAGCTTTTGAAAATGCTTTCATCAGGAGAAGAATCGTATGAACAAAAATAACATCGCATTCCGGGTATGGGAGATTGCATATCCGATTGGAATTTATTTTGTTGTGGCAAACATTGCCATGTTTTTAGCCCAGATGCTTCTTGGGGCAGAAACAGAGCAGTATATGACCTGTCAGATTGTGGCAAGCTGCTTTACGATTCCGTTTGTATACCGGTTCTACAGACAGGATCAGATTATGATGGGGATTTTAAAGCCAGAACCATGGATCACAAAAGAGCATCTTACCAATGTGCTCTGGGTCATTGCGATTGCAGCATTAGTCGGAATCGGATTAAACAACCTGATTCAGATGACACCGCTTGTTACCATGTCAAAGAATTATGAAGAAATGAGCGGAGCATTCTATGCAAGCTCGCTTCCGCTTGAGCTTCTGGGCTCGGCACTTGTGACACCGCTTCTTGAGGAGCTTTTGTACCGTGGCATCGTATATGGCAGGATGAGAAGACTGGTCGGGATGATTCCGGCGGTGCTGCTTTCCGCACTGATCTTTGGAGTGGTGCATTTTAATATTGTGCAGTTTTTGTATGCATTTTTGCTTGGGATTGTTCTGGCACTCTGTATGGAGCGCTGTAATCATATGTATGGAGCGGTTGCGGCACATATGACCGCAAATGCGATCGCAGTTATACGAACCGAGACCGGATGGCTTTGGAATACTGCAAAATGGAGTGTGGGAGCAGCCGTTTTTTCTGTTTTGTGTCTTGCCGCAGGGATAGTGCTCCTTGTCCGGTTTCTTAAAAAAGATTAGAATTTATCAGTCAGTATTTGAACCGCATCGTTCGTTCGGTGCGGATCGGATACTGGCTTTTTTTATTACTATAGAGACACAATTTAGACACAATTCAACTGGAAACCTGCTTTTTTATTGGAATTAGAAAAAAGTTTTTTGCCTGGAATAGCCAGAATTGTATATATACCACAAAATAAGACAAAAAATTTGTTGTATTATCAGAAAACTATATTTAAATAATTAAGTAGATAAATAATCTGACAATAGGAAGAAAAAAGCTCTTTACTTTGCGAAAGCAAGGGAGTATTATTTTATTAATAAAAATAATCATTTGATCAGGAAAGGATAGAGCGATGAAAGAACAGTTGAAACAGTGGAATGAAAGCACAGCAAAAGCTGTTGGCATGTACGATCCAAAATTTGAGCATGACAACTGTGGTATCGG
>CAKRLN010000114.1 GCA_934359535.1 uncultured Lachnospiraceae bacterium | reverse complement strand
GATCCGGACGGCATACACGCTGTACTGGCATATAGAAGCCTTCCTCTTCATTATCCTCCGTAATATCAATATCCTCAAGATAAGGAAGCAGTGCTTTTCCGGTATACCACGGAATGTTTTCGGATTTTTTCGTTACATTATCTCCCTCCGTTGCCGATACCGGGATGATCTGGATATTGGATAAGGAAAGCTCTCCGGCAAGCTCCTTAATCTGCGCCTCAATCTCACGGAAACGCTTCTCATCATAGCCAACAAGATCCATCTTATTGACTGCAAATACGAAATACCGGATTCCCATCAGCGCACAGATTCTGGCATGTCTTCTTGTCTGAACCAATACGCCCTGCTTGGCATCGATCAGGATTACTGCAAGATCTGCAAAGGAAGCACCAACTGCCATATTTCTCGTGTATTCCTCATGTCCCGGTGTATCCGCAACGATAAAGCTCCGCTTGTCCGTTGTGAAATAACGGTATGCCACATCGATCGTAATTCCCTGCTCTCTTTCTGCCATCAATCCGTCTAAAAGAAGGGAATAGTCAATCGCACCTCCGCGGCTTCCTACCTTACTGTCAAGCTCAAGCGCCTTTTCCTGATCTGCATAAAGAAGCTTGGAATCATAAAGAATATGACCGATCAGGGTTGATTTTCCATCGTCCACACTTCCACATGTGATAAATTTTAATAATCCACTCATTTAAAAATACCCCTCTCTCTTTCTTCTTTCCATGCTGCCTGCTGCCTCATTGTCAATGACACGCGTTGTACGCTCCGAGGATACTGCACTTAAGGTTTCATCAATGATCTCATCCAAGGTATCTGCGGTTGACTCACAGCCTCCGGTAAGCGGATAGCAGCCAAGTGTACGGAAACGGACACTCTTCCTCTCAATCTTCTCGCCCGGACGAAGCTTCATTCTGTCATCATCTACCATAATGATGTTGCCATCCCGGTATACAACCGGGCGAACCTTTGCAAAATACAAGGATGGGATCTCAATGTTCTCCCGTTTGATGTACTGCCAGATATCCTTTTCGGTCCAGTTGGAAAGTGGGAAAACACGCACCTCCTGGTTTTTTTGAATCTTGGAATTATATAATTTCCACATCTCCGGTCTCTGATTCTTCGGGTCCCAGGCATGCTGTTCGTTCCGGAAGGAGAAGATACGTTCCTTTGCCCTGGATTTCTCCTCGTCTCGTCTTCCGCCACCAAATGCGGCGGTAAAGCCATACTTGTCAAGCGCCTGCTTTAATGCCTGTGTTTTCATGATGTCTGTATAGGCAGAGCCATGATCGAATGGATTGATTCCGGCCTTTACCCCTTCCTCATTGATATATTCGATCATTTCAATTCCTTTTTCTTTTGCAATGCGGTCACGGAACTCGATCATTTCATGAAATTTCCATGTCGTATTCACATGAAGAAATGGAAATGGCGGCTTCTCCGGATAAAATGCTTTCATTGCAAGATGAAGCATAACCGAGCTGTCCTTTCCAATTGAATACAGCATGACCGGCTTCTCACATTCCGCTGCAACTTCACGGATTATATAGATTGCTTCTGCTTCTAATTCATCAAGATGTGATAATTCACCCATGTTTCTTCCCATCCTTTTCTCTTTAATATTTGTTGGATTCTTTTTTATTAATCACGATCTGTTCCGTAGAACCGTCCCGTTTTTTTATGTTCCAGGTCAGCGTATCCGGCTTCGTGCTTACCGTCATTTTGCTTCCCATGCCGCCGATATCTGCTCCAAGATATAAGGCGATTGCTCCAAACTGACATTCCTTGATGCAGGAGGCACAGCCCCAGCAGTCCTTCGGATACCGGATATAGGCACATCCGCTTTCTTTTCTTGCAATCAGGCTGCCCGGACATACATCCGTGCAAAGTCCGCAGCCTTTGCATTTATCCGGATCAATTATGATGCTCATAGTGTTCCTCCCTTCCAACAAGATCCCGGAAACGGATCTTAAGTTCTCCATTTTCATAGACTGAGTTGACATATTTCATCCAGTCTTTGCTTTTATCCGGATAATCCAGATTCTCTGCAAAGCTGTGCCATCTCGTCTCCTTTCTCGCCCCAAGATGTGCGATCACAGACAGACATACGATAAGTCTTTCTTTTAACTCATAGATAAACATCAGCTCATGCATATCCTCTGCCGAAAGGGAATCACAAAGCGCGATCAGATGCGTGATCTTTTCTTTTGCAAGGGCAAGCTGCTTCTCATTGAACTGATAGTGTGTGGAAATTCCACCTGCGTAATTGTCCATCACCTTCTGCATCGCTTCCTCCAATGCCTCGGTTGTAAACATGCCGCTCTTTCTTGTAAGAAAATGATCATATTCCCGGATCTTCTCTGCAAACTGCGCATCCGCTTTTGTCTGGTCGAAAGCTTCTTCCTGCGCTTTCTGCTGATCGAGCTGCTTTATCATATCAAGTGCTGCAATCTCGCCTTCAACCATGGCGCCAGTTACATATTTCTGCGGGCATCCTCCCGCAACATCACCTGCCGCATATAAACCGTTTATTGTCGTCTCGCGGTTCGTATTGACCCAGTAGCCGCTTGCTGTGTGTCCACCGACAATATATGGCTCCGTACCTTCGATTTCAACATTCTGCTCACTTGGGTTTTTCCCGGCCTCCACCCATTTTAAGGTCTGGCTCGGTGCCATATTTAAGTAGGCTCTCCGCAGTGATTCATCCTGCTCTGCCGTAATTCCCTCGGTTCTTAAATAGCATGGTCCGCGTCCCTTAAGGTTCTCCATAACCGTTCCATAGACACGCTCCGATGTCGTAAGGCCATACTTTGTCTCATAGACCTCCCCCTTCGCATTAACCTGCTTTGCCCCAACGCCCTGTGCGATCGTTCCGGTCGGCGCAATCGTATCCTTGCAGCGGAGTGCAATAAAACGCATCTCAAAGGTGGTCATCTCAGCGCCGCTTTTTATGCCCATTGCATAGCCTGCACCGGTGTTAAATGGCGGATACCACATTTTATGTCTGGAAAAGCCCGGATTATTCGGCCGGTAAAGCCCCGCTGCACCTCCGGTTGCACAAAGAACCTTCCTTGCCCGGATCTCATAGGCTCTTCCCTCTTCAATGGAAAATCCATATGCGCCCCGTATCACGTTATCCTCTACGATATAGTCCGTAATATTGATCCGGTTTAAAATGGTGACATCCGAAAGTGCCTCCACTGCCTTTGCAAGAAGCGGCTTCATATTCTCTCCGTTGATCTTGATATTGCGGTTTCCGCGTGCCACATAGTCTCCGTTTTCATCTTTTAAAATGACAAGTCCAAGCTTCTCCATCTTTTCGGTCACACGGTTTAAGCCCTCGGACATGGTCATAAGAAGGTCTTCCCTTACAATGCCGTCTGCATCCTTTTTCGCATAGTCGACATAATCTTCCGGCTTTCTTCCTTTTACGATATAGGCATTAATCGCATTGACTCCGGCTGCCAGACAGCCGCTCCTTTTGATATTTGCCTTCTCCGCAATAATTATGGAATAATCAGAATGCTCACGGATCGTAAGTGCCGCATAACAGCCAGCGGTTCCTCCGCCAATAATGAGTATGTCGGTATGTAATACTTCTCGTTTCTCGATCTTCATAATTTCATCCTCGTCTTAGATGTAGAATACATCCTCTTCCTGCATTTCTTTGTTCTCCATCAGATACGTCTGATGGTCGTCAAATATGTATAACCGGTAAATAAGAACATGTACCCTTTCGCCTACCGAAATCAGATCCTTCTCTAAGGAACGTTCCCCGATGATCTCAATTCCGTGGATATTTACCGTAACATCCATCCGGTTGCCCCGGAATACGACATCCGTAACGCGTCCTTCCTCTGCTGCACTTAAATACTGTTTCAGATTGCCGCTCTTTGAGATCTTTACAAATTCCGGACGGATCACGGCTTTATTGGCATTTTCGATCCGGTCAAAGCCTTTTAGCCTGTCGTACTCTTCAACAACTGTGGAATGTCCGATAAACTGTGCCACAAACGGTGTATCCGGTGATTTATAGATCTCAAGCGGTGTTCCCATCTGCTCAATCGTTCCGTGGTTCGTAATAATAATCTCGTCTGCAACCTCTACTGCCTCATCCTGGTCATGCGTCACAAAAATGCTTGTAATGCCAAGCTTTTCGACCATCTCCTTTAACCATGTCCGAAGCTCGGTTCTTACCTTGGCATCAATTGCAGCAAACGGCTCATCTAAAAGAAGCACCTGCGGATTCGGTGCAAGCGCCCTTGCAAATGCCACACGCTGTCTCTGCCCTCCGGACAGCTGGTTTGGATAGCGTTTCTCCATTCCGGTAAGACCCGTCATTGCAAGAAGCTCCGTCACCCTTTCTTTAATCTGTTTTTTGGGCATTTTCTGAAGTTCCAAGCCAAATGCAACGTTGTCATATACGGTCATATAACGGAAAAGCGCATAATTCTGGAATACAAATCCAATTCCCCTCTTTGCTGCCGGAACATCATTGACTCTTCTGCCATCAATATAGATGTCTCCGGAATTCGGCGTTTCGAGTCCCGCGATCATGCGAAGCAGCGTTGTCTTTCCGCTTCCAGATGGTCCAAGCAATGCCACAAGCTTTCCTTTTTCCACACCAAAGCTTACGTTGTCTGATGCCAGGAAATCTCCGTATTTTTTATAAATATTTTTCATTTCCACATACATGTTTTATCCTCCTGACACCTATTTACTGCGGTGTTCCAGCCAGTTTCTGGCAAAAAGAATCACAAGTGCAATGATCACAAGAATCGATGACACGGCAAATGCTGCTGTGATCGACTGCTCTGTGCCTGACATATAAAGGGCATCAATTTCAAGCGGCAGGGTAAACGTCTCTCCCCTTGTCTTTGAGAGTGCATTGACCGCACCAAATTCTCCCAGTGCTCTTGCTGTACAGAGGATGATTCCATAGATCAGCCCCCATTTCATCTGTGGAAGCGTGATCTTCCGGAAGATCGTAAATCCGGAGGCTCCCATTAAGGCTGCCGCTTCCTCCTCATCCTTTCCCTCCGCATTTAAGACCGGAATGATCTCCCTTGATACATAAGGAAAGGTTACAAACACCGTTGCAAGCACAACACCCGGAATTGCAAAGGTGATCCGGACGTTCGTTCCGAAAAACTGGTTGCATGCACGGATGACCGGATAAAACCATCCAAGCCTTCCAAACGTCATAAGATATGCAAGTCCTACGATAACCGGAGAAATGGAAAACGGAATATCAATCAGCGTAGCAAGAATCTGTTTTCCCCGGAAGGAAAACTTTGTCAGAAGCCATGCCGCACAGATTCCAAAAAAAGTGTTGATGCAGACGGAAATAACCGTTGCAAGCAGTGTAACCTTAAGCGCTGACCTGACATACTCCGTTGTCACCGACTGGATGTAAAAGGCAAAGCCTTCCTTTAATGCGCCAAAAAGCACGGATATAAGCGGTACGACAAGCATAAGGAAAAGGAAAAGCACGGTTATCGTAATCAGTATGTATTTTGTTCTTTTTCTGCTGTTTTCTAACTTCTGCTGTTCACTCATTGTTTTCTCCTGTGCTACAAAAGGTTGGTTCTCTGTGACTGCTTTAACTGGACAATGTTGACAAATAATAAAATCAAAAAGGATAAAATCAACATAACAAGTGCAATTGCCGTTGCGCTCGCATAATCGATATAGCTGAGCTTCTGCATAATGACGTAGGATACAACCTGTGTTTTATTCTTTGCGCTGTTTCCGGATATGTAAATAACGCTTCCATACTCTCCGATTCCTCTTGCAAATGCAAGTCCGAAGCCGGTAAGAAGTGCCGGACGAAGCTCCGGAAGGATGACCTTAAAAAAGGTTGTCTTAGGATCAGCCCCAAGCATAAAGGCTGCTTCCTCGTACTGCCCATCCATTTTTTCAAGAATCGGCTGCACCGCACGGATCACAAACGGAAGCCCGACAAACACCAAAGCGATCACAATTCCAAGCCTTGTATAAGACACCCGGATACCAAGATGCGCAAACGTCCTGCCCAAAAAACCGGTATCGGAATAGAGCTTTGAAAGTGTAATTCCGGCAACCGCAGTCGGAAGTGCAAATGGAAGCTCGATCAGTCCATCGAGAAGCCATTTCCCTGGAAATTCATATTTCACAAGCGTCCATGCCACAATGAGGCCAAATACCGTATTGATAACTGCCGCAAGAAACGAGCTTCCAACGCTTGTGAGAAACGCATTTCTTACATTTTCTTTGAAAATCAGCTCCAAAAATTCCTTCGGTGAAATCTGAAGGGAATACACAAGCACCGATGCCAACGGGATCAGGACGATCACAGAAAGCATTGTGACAACAATCCCAAGTGTCAGATGATATCCTGGAATTACCCTGATTGTTTTTGATTTTGTCCTGTTTTTGTCCTTGCCCTTCATCCTGCTTCCTCTACCCTATGTATTCTTAGTTATTATAGATCTCATCGAACAGCGCCCCATCATCAAAAAACTGCTCATATGCCTGATCCCATCCGCCATAATCCCTGATCGTCCAAAGCCTGATTGACAGATCAAATTTATCGGAGAATTCTTCTAATATCGTCTCATTTGACGGGCGGTATCCGCTCTCTCCAATCAGCCGCTGTGCATCGTCACTGTAGAGATATTCCAGATAACGGCTGCTGGCCTCCTCCGTCTTATTACTCCGTGCATTGTCATCGACAACTGCCACGCTTGGCTGTGCAAGAATGCTGACCGATGGATTTACAAGCTCATATTTGTCCGGATAGGATGCAAGCGTCTGAAGTGCTTCATTCTCCCATGCAATCAGCACATCCCCCTGTCCGTTCTCGACAAAGGTTGTTGTGGAGCCTCTTGCTCCGGAATCCATAACTGTCACATTCGCATACAGCTTTTTTAAAAAGCTTTTTTGTTCCGCATCATCTTTATACATTGTTTTTGCATAACTATACGCTGCAAGAAAGTTCCAGCATGCGCCGCCGCTGCTCTTTGGATCCGGTGTGATCACATC
>CAKRLN010000113.1 GCA_934359535.1 uncultured Lachnospiraceae bacterium | reverse complement strand
CCTCAAGTCCACGAAGCAGTGCGCCGCCTCCTGTCAGAACAATTCCTCTGTCTGCAACGTCCGCTGCAAGCTCTGGTGGAGTCTTCTCAAGTACAGAATGTACTGCCTCTACGATCTGTAAGGTTGGCTCACGGAGTGCCTCCTCGGTCTCCTCTGAGCTTACGGTCACGGTTCTCGGAAGGCCGGTAACAAGGTTACGTCCGCGTACATCCATCGTCTCGTTCTGTGCAAGCGGATAGCAGGTTCCGATCTTGATCTTGATATCCTCTGCAGTTCTCTCACCGATCAGAAGGTTATGCTTCTTGCGCATATAACGTACCAGTGCTTCATCGAAATCATCACCGGCAATTTTGATTGAAGTGCTGACTACAGAACCGCCAAGTGAAATAACTGCGATATCAGCAGTACCGCCTCCGATATCTACGATCATATTTCCACATGGTCTTGCAATGTCAATTCCTGCTCCAATTGCAGCAGCGATTGGTTCCTCAATGATCGCAACCTCTCTTGCTCCTGCCTGATAGGTTGCATCCTCTACAGCCTTCTTCTCAACCTCTGTGACACCACTCGGAACACAGACACTGATACGTGGCTTGCGGAAGGTCTTCTTGCCAAGCGCCTTCTGGATAAAATACTTGATCATCTTCTCTGTAACCGTGTAATCCGAGATAACACCCTGACGGAGCGGACGTACTGCAACGATATTACCCGGAGTTCTTCCAAGCATCAGTCTTGCTTCCTCTCCGATCGCCTTAATTTTATTCGTATCCCTGTCAAAAGCCACAACCGATGGTTCCTTTAAAACAACACCTTTTCCCTTTATATATACCAAAATACTCGCTGTACCTAAATCAATACCGATATCTGATCCAATCATGAACCGTTCCTCTCTTTCTACAATCTGACTCTTTATGTGTGATTTATCCTTGTGCTCCATTAACAATTATCTATACATCAACAAAACAGGGAAGCCCGGATCTGCTTCCTAAATTTGGACATAAGGATACATTTAATCATATTTTTACATATACATTACCATTATATACAATTCGCTTCATTTTTCAAATCTTTTTTCCCTGTTCTATTCAGATTTAAAAAAAACTTCATTTTTTTTATATTTTCATCACATAGTTGTCACAATTTACCTATATATTACAGGAGTACTAGCTAATCAGCTAATATATTTTTTCATAACTCATACCTTCCGGATATCCTCCGATATCTGGAAGGTACTCCCCAAAATGAATCAATGCAAAGCACAATACTCCCACGGAAGCTGAAACAGACAGCCTCTGCGGGAGTATTTTTGATCTCTTCTGTTATTTTTGTTCCAGATACGGCTTTAAAAACTGTCCGGTATAGGATTCCGGCACCTTGCAGATCTCTTCCGGTGTTCCCTGTGCGATCACAGTTCCACCCCCGTCTCCGCCTTCTGGTCCCATATCAATGATGTAATCTGCGGTTTTAATCACATCCAGGTTATGCTCAATGACAACAACGGTATTCCCGCCATCAGAGAGTCTTCTGAGTATCTCAATCAGCTTATGGACATCTGCAAAGTGCAGTCCGGTTGTTGGCTCATCAAGAACATAAATCGTTCTTCCTGTGCTTTTTTTACTAAGCTCCGTTGCAAGCTTGATACGCTGTGCCTCACCTCCGGACAGCTCTGTTGACGGCTGTCCAAGCTTCACATAAGACAAGCCGACATCATAAAGTGTCTGGATCTTCCGATGGATCGTCGGAACATTCTTGAAAAATTCAAGTGCTTCCTCGACTGTCATGTTGAGGACATCATAAATGCTCTTGCCCTTGTATTTGACCTCCAATGTCTCTCTGTTATATCGCTTACCTTCACAGACCTCACACGGAACATAGACATCGGGCAGAAAATGCATCTCAATCTTTAAGATTCCATCCCCGCTGCATGCCTCACACCTTCCACCTTTGACATTGAAGCTGAAACGTCCTTTCTTATAGCCTCTTGCCTTGGCATCCGCCGTTGCTGCAAACAGATCCCGGATCATATCAAATACACCGGTATAAGTAGCTGGATTCGATCTCGGTGTTCTTCCGATTGGGGACTGATCAATATCAATGATCTTATCAAGCTGCTCAACTCCATCAATTCCGTCATGCGCTCCCGGAATGCAGCGGGCACGGTTCAATTTCCGTGCAAGATGCTTATATAAGATTTCATTGGTTAACGAGCTTTTTCCGGAACCGGATACTCCGGTAATACATGTCATAATGCCAAGCGGTATCTTCACATCAATATTCTTCAGATTATTCTCCCTTGCACCGCGTATCGTAAGAAAACCGGCAGGCTTTCTGCGTTCCTCTGGAACCGGGATTTTGATTCTTCCACTCAGATATGCGCCGGTGATGGATTTTCTGCACTTCATAATATCGGATGCACTTCCGGCTGCCACCACTTCTCCACCATGTGTTCCGGCCCCCGGGCCAATATCCACAATATAATCTGCTGCACGCATCGTATCCTCATCATGCTCCACCACAATCAGCGTATTTCCAAGATTCTTCAGATCCATCAGCGCATGCAGAAGCTTATCGTTATCTCTCTGGTGAAGCCCGATACTCGGCTCATCAAGAATATAAGCAACCCCGACAAGTCCGGAACCAATCTGTGTTGCAAGCCGGATTCTCTGCGCCTCTCCACCGGACAATGTTCCGGTTGCGCGGGTCAGTGTCAGATAATCCAGCCCGACCTCCTTCAGGAACCCGACTCTTGCGCGGATTTCCTTTAAGATCTGATCTCCGATAAAATGCTGCTGCTCTGTCAGCTCCATATGCTCGAAAAACTCACAGAGGTCCTTCACCGACATGTCCGTGATCTCATGAATATTTTTACCGCACACTGTTACCGCAAGCGAGGACTTCTTCAGTCTCTGTCCACCACATTCCGCACATGGCGTGATCCGCATGAACTGCTCATATTCCTGCTTCATCATATCGGAGCCTGTCTCACGGTAGCGCCGCTCTACATTGCGGATCAAACCTTCCCAATTCAGATCATAGACACCTTCCCCGCGTTGTCCCTTATAGTGCACCTTTAACACACGTCCATCGCCTCCGTGGATCAGCATGTGGCGGATCTCCTTCGGAAGCTCCTTATATGGTGTATCCAGGGAAAATCCATACCCCTCGGAAAGTGCCTTTAATGTTGCATACGTATAGCTGGATGGGTCCGTCGAGGACTGCCAGCCCATCACCTGGATCGCACCTTCCGATAATGCAAGATTCTTATCCGGGATCATAAGCTCCTCGTCAAACTCCATTTTATATCCAAGTCCATAGCACACCGGGCAGGCTCCAAATGGATTATTGAAGGAAAAGCTTCTCGGCTCTACCTCATCAATACTGATTCCGCAATCCGGGCAGGCAAAATTCTCAGAGAAATTAATTGGTTCTCCTCCAATTACATCTACAACAGCCTTGCCCTCTGCAAGATGGAACGCATTCTCCAGGGAATCGGTCAGACGCTTCTCGATCCCTTCCTTAATGACAAGGCGGTCAATCACAATATCAATATTATGCTTGATGTTCTTATCCATCGGAATGCTTTCCGACAGCTCATACAGGTTTCCATCCACTACGACACGGACATAACCACTTTTCTTCGCCTTCTCAAAAAGCTTCTGATGCTCTCCTTTTCTGCCTCTTACAACCGGTGCAAGTACCTGGATCTTTGTCCGTTCCGGAAGTGCAAGCACACTGTCTACAATCTGATCGATTGTCTGCTTCTTAACCTCCCTGCCACACTTCGGGCAATGTGGAATTCCAATTCTGGCATAGAGCAGACGGAAATAGTCATAGATTTCTGTTACGGTTCCAACCGTTGACCTCGGATTGCGGTTGGTAGATTTCTGGTCAATGGAGATTGCCGGTGGAAGTCCCTCAATCACTTCCACATTTGGCTTTTCCATCTGTCCAAGGAACTGTCTTGCATAGGAGGACAAGGACTCCATATAGCGCCTCTGTCCCTCTGCATAAATCGTATCAAATGCAAGAGAGGATTTGCCGGAACCAGATAATCCCGTCAGAACAACAAATTCATCTCTTGGAATGTCGATATCAATATTCTTCAGATTGTGCTCGTTTGCGCCTCTGATTTTAATGTATTTTCTCTGCTTTCTTGCCATCTTATGTCCTTTCTGTTATATCTGTACACATCTGCCACGGCTCTATACGGCAGTCTATTCAATCTCCCGGAGCATATTCTTAAGCTTAATCATCTGGTCGCGATACTCTGCTGCTGCTTCAAAGTTTAACTCTGCTGCCGCCTTCTGCATCTTCTTCTGGATATCTGCAATCAGCTTCTCAAGCTCCTTTTTGCTCATAGATTCCGGGTCCTTGGAAAAATCCATCTCCTCCGCTGCAACCTTTTTTGAAATGGCGATCAGGTCACGAACCGATTTCTGAATCGTCGTTGGTGTAATTCCATGCTCCTCATTATATGCCTGCTGCACCTTTCTTCTCCGCGCTGTCTCGTCAATTGCAACGCGCATCGAATCCGTAATCTTATCCGCATACATGATTACATGGCCTTCACTGTTACGGGCTGCACGCCCGATCGTCTGGATCAGTGATGTCTCCGAACGCAAAAAGCCCTCCTTATCCGCATCTAAAATTGCAACAAGCGTGATCTCCGGAATATCAAGCCCTTCCCTTAAAAGGTTGATTCCGACAAGCACATCAAACACATCCAGCCGCAGATCCCGGATGATCTCCGCCCTCTCTAGCGTATCAATATCGGAATGCAGATACTTCACACGGATTCCAAGCTCCCCCATATATTTCGTCAGATCCTCTGCCATCCGCTTGGTCAGTGTCGTAATAAGTACCTTGTGATGCTTTGCCGTCTCCTTATTTACCTCTCCGATCAGATCATCGATCTGCCCCTCAACCGGGCGCACCGAAATCTCCGGATCTAAAAGTCCGGTCGGACGTATAATCTGCTCTGCGCGTAACAGCTCATGCTCATTCTCATAGACATTTGGTGTTGCAGATACGAACAGCATCTGATCGATCTTACTCTCAAATTCCGAAAAATTAAGCGGCCGGTTATCAAGCGCCGATGGAAGACGAAAGCCATAATCCACAAGCGTTGTCTTTCTGGAACGGTCTCCTGCATACATACCACGCACCTGCGGAATCGTGATATGGGACTCGTCTACAATAATCAGATAATCATCCGGGAAAAAGTCCATAAGCGTTGCCGGTGTTGCTCCCGCCGGTCTTCCTGCAAGATGTCTTGAATAGTTCTCAATTCCGCTGCAAAATCCCGTCTCCTTCATCATTTCAATGTCAAAATTCGTCCGCTCCGCAATTCTCTGCGCTTCAATCAGCTTATCCTCTCCCTTAAAATATGCCACACGTTCTTTCAGCTCTTCTTCAATGTTCTCACATGCCTTAAGGATTTTTTCCTGTGGGACAACGTAATGGGATGCCGGAAAAACCGCCGTATGGTTCAGCTCACACTTAATCTCCCCGGTCAGCACATCCACCTCGGTAATACGGTCGATCTCATCTCCGAAAAACTCCACGCGGATTGCCGTATCGGTCGCATTTGCCGGAAAGATTTCCACAACATCCCCATGTACACGGAACGTTCCACGCTTGAAATCCATCTCATTGCGGTTATACTGCATATCAATCAGTCCATGAATCACATCATCCCTGTCAATCTCCATGCCAGGTCTTAAAGAAAGCATCATATGCATGTAATCATCCGGACTACCGATACCATAAATACAGGATACACTGGCTACAATAATAACATCCTTCCGTTCCGCAAGTGCCGCTGTCGCTGACAGACGCAGCTTGTCAATCTCATCATTGATCGCAGAATCCTTCGCAATATACGTATCGGAAGACGGAACATATGCCTCCGGCTGATAATAATCATAATAGGAGACAAAGTACTCTACTGCATTTTCGGGGAAAAATTCCTTGAATTCAGAGTACAATTGTCCTGCGAGGGTCTTATTATGACTTATGATAAGTGTAGGCTTATTCAGAGCTGCAATGACATTAGCCATAGTAAAGGTCTTGCCCGAACCTGTAACCCCTAGTAAAGTCTCGAATTGGTTGCCTTCCTTGAACCCGTCTACCAAGGCCTTTATTGCCTGTGGCTGGTCGCCAGTAGGCTCATATGGGGCATGTAATTTAAACTCCATAATGCCTGCTCCTTCCTGAAATTTATAGTAAAATTGACTTCTATAAGCCAACTGATTGTTACTCTTACATACGCTGTAAATCAGAAATACAGTTTTTACAAAATATTTCTAAAAAAAGACAAAGTCAGTGTTTTCATAGTATGCACTTACATGCTTAATTTTACTACAAAAAATAGACTTTGTCCATCCAATTCAGAACATTTGTTCCCATAATCAAATGTTCATATTTAAATTATAACAAGTATTTTATGTTCATACACTATATTTTTAATTCTTGTCAAAAAAGCAGACAACAAGATAAAAAAAGTACAGAACAAACCGAATGCTTGTTCTGTACTTCTGTCTGCAATATGAATTTTATGATTTTTATTTCAGGCGGCCACAGCACTGCTTGTATTTCTTGCCACTTCCACATGGACATGGATCATTCGGATATACCTTGGCTGACTCACGCTTCTTTGGTGCATTCTGCGCAGTCTCATCCTTATTTGTTCCGGTAACCTTGGCTACCTGCTCACGTTCTACCTTCTGCTCGATCTTGACATGGAACAGCAGGCGGACGGTATCCTCCTGGATTGCGGCGATCATATCATCGAACATATCAAAGCCTGCCATCTTATACTCAACAAGCGGATCCCTCTGTCCATATGCCTGAAGACCGATTCCCTGACGAAGCTGGTCCATATCATCGATATGATCCATCCACTTACGGTCAATGACCTTAAGCAGAACAACGCGCTCGATCTCACGGAACTGTTCGATCTCCGGGAACTCTGTCTCTTTTGCTTCATATAAAAGAACTGCTTTTTCCTTCAGATACTGGATCAGCTGCT
>CAKRLN010000112.1 GCA_934359535.1 uncultured Lachnospiraceae bacterium | reverse complement strand
CAACTCACCCGCGAAAATCCGATTTGCACATAACTTATCATCAACCATTCCCATTGAAGAAAGAATCCCAACGGCAATTGACAGGTCAAATGCTGTTCCACTTTTTCGTATGTTTCCTGGGGCAAGATTTACCGTAATACGTTTTGCAGGGAGAACAATTCCACAATTATGAAGTGCTGTTTTTACCCGTTCCTTTGCCTCACGCACTTCCTGATTAATATTTCCAATCATATCAAAAACCGGCATTCCGTCATTGATATCTACCTCAACACAGACTGGTATGGTGCGTATCCCATCTAAGACGGACGTCATTATCGTGCTATACATATTTTCTCCTGTTCTAATTGCATGGAAAAAATGCAGAGAACTCTGCACGAAAAAAAGATGAGAATATTATAACATATTTCTCATCTTTTTCCAGCATTTTATGCTATGTCAGATTATTCCATTATGATTCTTTTTAATTTTTCCAATGCCCTTTTTTCGATGCGGGACACATAGGATCTTGATATTCCAAGCTCGTTTGCAATTTCACGCTGGGTATATTCACGATAGCCACATATTCCAAAACGCTTGCAAAGAATGCTATATTCCCGTGGAGAGAGCACTTCTTCCATGCCCACACACAGCTTACAGACTAATTCCTTCCGTTCGATATCTTCCGCAATATTTCCAGTGTCATTTTCTACCACATCCACAAGATGGATCTGATTGCCCTCCTTATCCGTTCCGATCGGTTCGTACAAAGAGACCTCCCCCCGTGACTTTTTTCTGCTGCGAAAATACATCAACATCTCATTTTCAATGCAGCGCGCTGCATAAGTTGCAAAACGGCTGCCATAATCACGGTCAAACGTAGATACTGCCTTTAACAGTCCAATCGTCCCAATTGAGATCAGATCCTCTTTATCCTCTTCCGAATTCAAATATTTTTTTGCGATATGAGCAACAAGGCGCATATTGTGAAGTATTAATTTCTCTTTTGCCTGTGGATTGCCCTTTTTTAGTTCAATCAGGCATTCTTTTTCTTCTGCAGGCGAAAGTGGCTCTAAAAAAGTTTTCACACTGCACCCGAAATGCTTACTTTCTACATTCTATGAATTTTTAGCCTGTTCGGTGCTTTTCCCTGCTAATTTGGTTAAAAAGAATTCTTTCTTATGATCTAAAATTTCTTTTTCATAAGGGACTTTCCCTTTCAAAACCTCGTTTTTTACATAGGATAACGTTGTTTTCTCCCCTTCAGCCGCCAACATGACAAGAAGCAGTTCAATCATTGCCGCAGTGTCCTCGTGAATCAGATAATGACCGATTCCCTTCCGGTAATAGTCAAGCGCGCTACGGTCTGTATAGGCATCCTTCTGATAATTTTTTGATGCTGAAATACGGTCAATAAACATTTCTGCCACATAACGAATTGGCATCTTCATTCCACACATTCCCGGTCTGTTACCGGTTTTTCCAGGCTTTGAAACCCCATAATCGATCCAGTATTCCAGATGATGCTTGTTTCTCCCTTTATGATGCAGCCATGCAGAGGAATATCCCTTATCCTCCCGCTCTGCATTATTCGGACTCATATAGCCCCGGTAATATTTACAGCCCACAAGAAATTCTGTAGGTCCATATTTAGACAGATCGTGCAAAAGTCCCTGCTTATAAAGCCCGATCTTAAAGCAGCCTTTCATCACCAGCATTTTATGTTTTGTAATTGTGCAAAAATGTTTCCACATCTTCATGGTTTCTACTTTCCTATCAAAATACATATTGACTGCGGACTCAGCGTTAAAAGCTGCTGATTTCTGTAAATCTGCGGCTCCTCATAAAATGGCTGTTTTTTGTCCGCACTGTTCACAGCCATATACCATTTTTTTTGTTCCTTCAATCTCGGAAGTGCCAGTGAACTGATCCCGGAGAAAAAATTAAAGCCAATATAGATATCATCTGTATCCGTTCCTTCCGGCGCATAGGCACCACAATAGAGTACCCCGATACACATTCTTCCCGGATGAATTCCAGACAGCCACGCACTCTCCCCATGATACGATACATCCGGACATCCATATGACTTATAATCGCTGAACTGGAATGGACGATCATTGGCAAGCAGCGTATGTTCCCTGCGAAAAGCAATCATCTTTCGGAGAAATTCTGTTTTTCTTGTATTGGTTATTGAACTGCTCCAGTTTGTCCAGCCAGTCGGGTTATCCTGGCAATATGCATTGTTATTTCCTTTTTGGGAATTGCCCATTTCATCTCCAGCCCAGATCAATGGAACCCCCTGTGCAGTCATAAGCATGATGACTGCATTTCTCCACTGCTTTTCACGGAGTTCCTGAATATAACGCCTTCTTGTCGGACCTTCGATTCCATAATTGCAACTGAAATTCCAGGCGCCTCCATCTTCATTGTTCTCCCCATTCTCTTCATTATGGCGGTCGTTGTACATAAGAGAATCCATCAGTGTAAAACCATTATTCCCAGCAATATAATTCACAAACCCTTTTTGTGGTTCCTGTTTTTTCTGCTGATTTAAGAACTCCTGCATGTCACCATTGATATGATTCAAAATTCTTCTGGCAGGAAAGAGATATTCATCCCGGTATACAAATAAATTTTTATAGCGGTGTCCGGTTTCTTGCATTCCGGAATCAAACGATTCATAAAAAAACTTCGTCCTACTTAACATGACATCCTGTACTATCGCCTTGATCGGAAGATCCTGCCCAAGCAGATGAAATCCATCGATATGATAATTTCCAGTCCAGTAACGAATTGCATCCAGAATCAGGTTGTGATTCGTATTATCTGGAAAATACATTTCCATTACGCATTCCATTCCAAGCTGATGCATCTTTTTGACCAGATTTCGAAACTCAGCAGATGGATTTTTCTTATCAGATGCATACCCTGCTTTCACTGCAAAATAATTGCCCTGTCCATATCCCCAATAATTAATTTTTTCATTCAGGACAGCATCCTTTTGTTCTGTCGTATATTGATAAGCTTCCAGCCGGTCCTTCAGATAATCAGGAATCTCCTGCTTCTTTGGAACAAAAAATTCTTCAAATTCGTACACTGGCAGCAGTTCCACTGTTGTAACACCCAGTCTTTTCAGATAGGAAAGCTTCTTTTCCAGCGCATAATAGGTCCCAGCCTGCAGATCCTTTTTGTTGAAATCCATCGTAAACCCTCTTACATGAAGCTTATACATAACCATATCCTGTCGTGGAATCTCCGGATTTTTATCTCCATCCCATGAATCGTAATCAGGCTCCATCCGTCCATACACCTGGTACTGCTTTTTCGCCCGCTTTTTATCATTCCAGTTTTCTCTTCCTGCAATTGCTGGTGCATACGGATCCAACACCTGCTCTCCGTTGATTTCATAGTAATACAGCATCTGATCCATATCAACATTCCAGACAGCTACCGAACGCAGCGAGCCCTTGCAGTATTCATTCTTTGCCGGTATCTTTGTCTTCTCTCCGGTCTTTTGGTCAAGAAGCACAATTTCACATTTGTCTTCCTTTTCCCCTTCAAAGGTAAAAATGACATGATGCTCCTTTCTGTCAGGTCCCATCTTGACATAATTTCCTTCGCTCGTCCGATATTGCATCTTTTCACCCACCTGTAAACTTTTCACTAATATCTAATTATATCTTTTTTATATTTTTTTGTATAGATCTTTTTGCAGATATAAGCAATTGACAAGTCAAAAAAATTATTATAACATTAAAAGATGCTATAAAGCGCATTTGATGTACCAGGAGGACGGTATGCCTAATATTTCCATAGATAAACTAATCGTTGGGATGGTCGTTTCCAAAGACGTCTTTTCCCCAAAAGGACAGTTAATTCTTCCACGAAACTCTGTTCTGTCACGGCAAATGATTTCCCGAATCAAATATTACCAGATTTCTTTTGTCCCCATTTCGGATGGAGAGCTTCCTGTGGAAGCAAAGGAACTGCTTACACTAAAGAACGAGATTCGTCAGGATTATGTCAACCGGCTTTTAAACTCCACCTCCTACAAAAAATTTGCAACCCATTATAAGCTTCAGGTAAGCGGGTTAAAAAATGCAATTAACGATATCATTATCAAAAACGTTCCCATTGACAGTGCTGGTCTGCTCCATGAGACAATCCAGCTGTTCGATGACAACCCTACCGCTTTTTCTATCTTAGGCATGCTGCATAACATGCAGGAACTGGATGATTCAACCTATGCACACTGTGTCAACGTATCGATCATCTGCCGCCTTATTGGAACCTGGTTTCATATGGATGAGAATGATCTGAATACTCTTACACTTGCCGGTCTTTTACATGATATCGGCAAAGCTAAAATTCCGGATGATATTCTGCTAAAGCCTGCGAAGCTCACAAAACAGGAATTTGAATTTATCAAAATGCATCCGCAATTTGGCTATGATACATTAAAAAACCAGGATATCGATCCTCGTGTTAAAAATGCCGTGTTGCAGCATCATGAACGTTTTGATGGAACTGGATACCCTTTGCACTTAAAAGGAGATCAAATCGACGATTATGCGTCTATTGTATCAATCGCGGACGTCTATGATGCAATGACCTCTAACCGCTGTTACCGCGATGGTCTTTGTCCATTCGATGTCATCGCAACCTTTGAAGAAGAAGGATTTGACCATTATAATCCCAAATTTCTTCCTGTTTTTCTGGAGCGGATTGCAAGCTCCTATGTCAACAGCCATGTGCTTTTAAGCAACCATGTGATTGCCCGGATTGTTCTTATTACAGAACAGCCAACACGGCCGATTCTACAACTTGAATCCGGAGATTTTCTCGACTTGAACGATCATCCGGAACTCTATATCGAAGCTATTGCATAACCTGAAATTTATGAATCATACACAAGAAAGGACCAAACTATGAGCCAGAACGAAAAAGCAACCCCTGTAACAGAAGACGAAATGGATGACATCCGGGTTACACTCACTTTAGATGACGGTGAGGTAGAATGTAAAATTTTTACAATCTTTGATCTTGGCGAGCAGGACTATATCGCATTAATTCCACTTGATGATAAGGGGAACGAAAATGCCGAAGGAGACATCTATGTTTATCGTTATTACGAAGATGCCCAGGGACTTCCATCCGTAGAAAATATCGAAGACGATGATGAATATGAAGCGGTTATCGACCGTTTTGATGAAATTCAGGATGAAATCATGTTCAACGAAATGGATGATTGATTTCATCCTTTCTTTGTATACATTCCTTCAGGAACCTGGAGCCTTCCATTGTTTTATTATTCAGATTCTGCACACTGCAAAGCGTCAGCTTCCTTTTGGCTCTTGTCATTCCGACATAAAACATTCTCCGTTCTTCCTCTAACTCCTTTACAAGCACAGCTTTTTTATAGGGCATAATCCCTTCATTTACATCAAGAATATATACCTGGTCAAATTCCAGTCCCTTTGAGCTGTGCAGCGTAGCAAGGGTTACTGCATCCGGATTATTTTTTTTCTGTGATTCCTGTTTTTGCATTTCTTCTGTTAATTTTTCAATTTGATCCATCCACTGCTCATAGCTTTTATATCCTTTCGCAGTTCCCTGAAGCTCATCTAAAATGTCCGTCAGATCCTCCAGCTTTATATGACGGTATTGTGCAAATTCCTTCAGATAAGAATCGTAGCCAATCCCTTTGCGGATATAATTGACAGCTGCATACGGACTCATCTGTGTAAGCATATTCAGATCATAGGAAAAACGCCTGATACGCTCTGCGATCCAAGGCTGTTTATTCTCGTTATAATAACGTTCCCATTCCCGCATATCAACTTCATTGTTCTGCATGGATTCGCGCCCGATATAACGTTTCGGCCGGTTCACTATCTGAAGGAAATCTGCCCGTTCCCTACTCCCATGCGCAATTCTGATATAGGTAAATATGTCCTTTGCGATCCAATGGTCATACAGATTTGGTAACTGCTCCTTTGTTTTAAACGGAATATTATACTCCATCATCTGTTCCATCAAAAGCCTTGGCTGTGTATTCGTCCGAAATAACACAGCAAATTCCTTATAATCTGCCCCATTTTGGATGGCTTTACCAATTTCCTGGATAACAAAGAGATTTTGTTCCTTCTGCTGCAAAAAATCCAAAATCCGTACCGGAGCTTGTGCTTCCTTCCCTGCAAAAATCTGTTTATCAAACCGTTCTTTATTATAGCTGATCAGATTAAGCGAAGCCTCCACAATATTTTTCTGACACCTGTAATTCCTGTCCAGCAGAATTTTTCTGGCACCCGGATAATTCTTTTCAAACCCAAGCATAATCTCCGGCTTTGAACCACGGAACCGGTAAATAGACTGATCATCATCTCCTACGATAAACAGATTATTTTCCGGAAGCGACAGCATTTTTAAAATATCATATTGCAGCTGATTGATATCCTGAAATTCATCGACCAGTATGTAACGGTATTTTTTCTGCCATGCCATAAGAATATCTTTTCTTGCACAAAAAAGCTCATACGTATATAGCAGCATATCATCAAAATCAATCAGCTTCTGGCTGTGAAGCAGCTTGTGATAATCCTCATAGATACTGCGAAAAATTTCTTCTCCACACGATGAAGAATAAAAATTTTCAAGTGGAATCCGTGTATTTTTTATCATGCTGATCTCCCGAAAAATTCCACCGATCAGTTCACTCTCATCATCATATTCCAGCTTATATTTTGTCAGAAGCTGCCTCATAAACTGATATTTCTTCTCGTCCGTAATAATGTTCGCTGCCTGAAAATGATAAGCATACTTTAATACCATAAAATAAACGGAATGAAAGGTTCCGAAGGTGACGCTTTTTCCCTCCCCGTTCATCAGCTTTTGAAAGCGCTGTTTCATTTCATTCGCAGCAGCTCTGGTAAAGGTAATCACCAGAATATTCGAGGGATCCACTCCATACTCTTTTATTAAATTAACTGTTCTTTGTGTGATAACGAAGGTCTTTCCAGAACCGGGACCGGCAAGAATCATGCACGGTCCCTGGAAATGCTT
>CAKRLN010000111.1 GCA_934359535.1 uncultured Lachnospiraceae bacterium | reverse complement strand
ATCCTCAGCAGAATCAGATTTCAGGCTTTCTGTCAGGTCAGCATCGATACGCATAAATTTGTAATGCTCATTTCTCTGCTCTAACTGGGTAATGAAGGAGGTATCAATATTATGGTCTAAGATTACCGCATTCATGCCCTGTTCTTTAAAGAGGTTGATGTACTGTCCCTGCTGTGTGCAGTCTGTTACATAGTAGACAATTGCACGGTCATCCTCTTTCTTTTCTGTATTTTCAGTATCGGCATTTTCCACAGCATTATCAGCGCTTTCAGTATTCTTGGCAGCCTCATCCTTTTTCTCTTCAACCGGCTTTAACAGCTCTGGAAGTGTCTGGTATTTACCGTTGATATCCTTGAAAAGAATGTAATCGTCCATCTTATCGCAGAATTTCTCATCCTTTAAGCAGCCAAATTTGATGAATGGGCTGATGTCGTCCCAGTATTTTTCGTAGCTTTCTTTTTCTGTCTTGCAAAGTCCGATCAGCTTGTCAGCAACCTTTTTTGTAATGTACTCGGAGATTTTCTTTACAAAGCCATCATTCTGAAGGGCGCTTCTGGATACGTTAAGCGGCAGATCCGGACAATCAATAACACCCTTTAAGAGCATTAAGAATTCTGGGATAACTTCCTTAATGTTATCTGCGATAAATACCTGGTTATTGTATAATTTAATCGTTCCTTCGATGGAATCATACTCGGTATTGATCTTCGGGAAGTAGAGGATACCCTTTAAGTTGAATGGATAATCCATATTTAAATGAATCCAGAATAAAGGCTCCTTGTAGTCTAAAAATACCTTGCGGTAAAATTCTTTGTATTCATCATCCGTACACTCGCTTGGTGTTTTTGTCCAAAGCGGGTGGGTATCATTTAAGGCAACTGGACGTTTTACGATCTTTAACTGATCCTTTGCAGGAGAGACTTCAACAATTTCTTTTTCACCGTTCTCGTTTTCCTTCTCCTCGGTCTTTGCATCCTCATGGATCTCTTCGATGACGGTATCAGTGTCTAACTTGTCAGCGACATCGATTGTCTCATATTCCTCTGGTGCATTTGCCTTGGACAGATAAATCTCAGTTGGCATGAAGGAGCAGTATTTCTCGATGACCTCACGCGCACGGTATTCGTTGGCGAACTCCAGGCAGTCCTCATTTAAGAAGAGTGTGATCTCAGTTCCTACGGTGTCCTTTGTGCCGTCTTCCATGTCAAATTCCGTTCCGCCATCGCAGGACCAGTGAACAGCCGTCGAACCTTCTTTATAAGAAAGGGTATCGATCGTTACGGTATCAGCAACCATAAATGCAGAGTAAAAGCCTAAACCGAAATGTCCGATGATCTGGTCATCATTTGCCTTGTCTTTGTATTTCTCAATGAAATCGGTTGCACCGGAAAATGCGATCTGATTGATGTATTCCTCTACCTCATCGGCAGTCATTCCAAGACCGTTATCGATAAATTTTAAGGTTTTGTCTTCCGGGTTTACGATGACTTCAATCTTGCCCTTGTAGTCAGCCGGAAGCTGGTATTCACCCATCATGTCAAGCTTAGTCAGCTTTGTGATGGCGTCACAGCCATTTGAGATTAACTCACGGTAGAAAATGTCATGGTCGGAATATAACCATTTCTTGATAATCGGAAACAGATTATCGCTGTCAATTGAAAGATTTCCATGTCTTGTGCTCATGTCAACAACTCCTTTGAATCTTAATATTCATAAAACCAAAGCAGCGGAAAAACCGCATGCCATATCGGTTTGTGTTTGTACTTCAGACAATTGAAATGATATTACCTTGTGCGCAAAAAGTCAATAGAAAATCAGCACTCTTTTTAAACGAGTGCTAACAAAGCAGCGAAAAACATTGAAAATAAGGCATTTTCACAATTCTAAAATGTTTATAAACTACTGCAGCAAGGTTCTGGATAAATTACAACTCTGGCACATGGACAGCCGGGGAAAAAGATGATACGATAACAGGGAAATAAAAGATAAACCACAGAATCAGGAGGATGGGACATGTTAGAGACAGGAATCAAAGGAACAAAAGAGCTTATTGTATCGGAGGACAAAACAGCAAAGGCAATGGGAAGCGGAACACTCGATGTATTTGCAACCCCGGCAATGATTGCGCTCATGGAGAACACCGCATATGAGAGCGTTGCAGGAGAATTAGAGGAAGGAAGCGGAACCGTTGGAACCGCATTAAACGTCAAGCATGTAGCTGCAACACCGGTTGGCATGAAGGTTACCTGTGAGACGGAGCTGATTCAGGTTGACGGCCGTGCGCTGACCTTTTCGGTAAAGGCATATGATGAATGCGGTCTGATCGGAGAAGGCGAGCACGAACGCTTCATTATAATGAATGAAAAATTCCAGGCGAAAGCCAACGCAAAAAAGAATGCATAGTTCTTACCGTATATCAGCTGCATAAAAAATTTTATATTCTGCATAAAACATTATTGACTTCTAATATTTGTTAGGCTATACTAACACAAGATAGCTGATACAAATACCGGCTTAAACTGGAAAGATAGATTGGCAATTGCGAAACTCATAGAACCTAAGAGCAGCATGTACTGTGAGCACAAAGCAATTAGCAGACATTCTGCCACGGCCGGTACTTAGCGGGTGTTTTTTAGCCGCTTATGTACCGTTGCACGTGGCAATATAGCGGAAGCGTGTCTGCGTTTGCTTGTGCTTGCAGTACATGTGGGAGAAAGAGTGGGAGAGTTTCGCAGATGTCCGATACAGGTTGACAGAAAAGAGGTTGTTATGCAGGATTATAGAAGGACACAAATGCAAAAGGAACTGATATTACAGAGATTAAAGGAGCAGGGCTGCAGGATCACAAAGCAAAGGCAGATGCTGCTGGACATTATCTTAGAAGAGGACTGCTCCTGCTGTAAGGAAATCTATTACCGTGCATCCAAAAAAGATCCGAAGATTGGAACTGCAACCGTATACCGCATGATCAACACCTTAGAAGAGGTTGGTGCGATCAGCCGCAAAAATATGTACAAGATTGCCTGCGGAGAGGAATGCGAGATGCGGGATGTCTGCACGATCGAGTTTGATGATGAATCGGTTGTTGAGTTTTCCGCAAACCAGTGGCATCAGATCATTCAGGCAGGACTTGAAAAATGCGGGTACATGCGGGGACAGAAAATTAAAAATGTTGTCGCAATGCCATGCCAGTGTGCGGAAGCATAACAGAATACATAACAGGAAGAAAAACTCCGGTTTCGACCGGGGTTTTTCTTTTTCTGACGGAAGTGCTGAACGTGAAAATGGATTGTGAAAATAGGAAAAAAGACTTATAATAAAATTATATGATGTTGGGGGCAAAATATTGTTTGCCCCTTATTCCCAAAAGAGAAAGCAGGGGGGGATTTTGAGGATTATAAATGTATTAAAGTATGGGGAGGATCACCGGTTTGTGCCAGGTGAGATCTGCATGGATGAAAGGAATGGAAGGTTTCGAAAGAATGCGCTGCCAGGGGAACCGGTTATCGATGGGAAAGGTGCATATGCAATTCCGGGACTTATTGATCTGCATTTCCATGGCTGTATGGGAGATGACCTGTGTGATGCGGGGGAAGAGACGCTTATGCGGATGGCGGCTTATGAGGCAGAAAATGGTGTGACTACGATCTGTCCGGCAACGATGAGTGTGCCGGAGGAGAATCTTCATCAAATCATGAAGGCTGCTTCCTCTTATGCAAAAAAGCCGCGCAGGGATGCGTGCGCGCGGTTTGCCGGTATTCATATGGAGGGGCCATTTATTAATAGGAAAAAAAAGGGAGCACAGGCAGCAGAAAATATCAGACCATGTGATCTGGCACTGTTTTTAGGCTTGCAAAAGGAGGCAGGAGGGCTCATCCGGCTTGTTGACCTTGCACCGGAGACGGAAGGCGCGATGGAATTTATCGATGCGGTAAAGGCTCAGGTTACGGTGTCGCTTGCTCATACGGATAGCGATTATGCTACGGCAATGGAGGCGTTTTCCCATGGGGCATCCCATGTGACGCACCTGTTTAATGCAATGCCAGACTTCCATCACAGGAACCCGGGGGTGATCGGCGCGGCAGCAGATACAAAGGACTGCCGGGTAGAACTGATCTGTGATGGAATTCATGTACATCCGGCGGCAGTGCGGGCGGCATTTTTACTCTTTGGTGAGGAACGGATTATTTTCATCAGTGACAGCATGCGGGCAGCGGGGCTTTCGGATGGCATTTATACATTAGGCGGACAGAGGGTGTCGGTGCATGGAAAGCGGGCACTGCTTTCTGATGGGACGATCGCAGGCTCGGTTACTAATCTGATGGACGGCATGAAAAATGCCATAACAGAGATGCACATTCCACTTGAAGCAGCGATCGCCTGTGCAACCGAGAATCCGGCAAAGGAGCTTGGAATCTTTGACTGCTGTGGCAGCATTACACCAGGAAAATACGCAGACCTGGTCCTTTTGGATGAAACCTTTAATCTTCAGTCTGTATATCTTGGGGGAAAAGAGAAAGGTGATTGGGAATTACAATGAAAAACAAGAGACTGACGATTGGACTTCTGGTAAGTGGAATTACACGAAGCCCTTTCCCGTGCCGATGAGAGTCTGTATGAGGCAAAGCGGCATCGCGTAAAGTCTGTTGCAAAAAATATATAAAAATACATTGGAAAAACAGGGAAAAAATGGTAAAATATACAAAAACCAAGACGGACTGAGAAGGGGGAATGGGGATGAATCATTCCATGGCAAACCGTAAGAATGAATGCAGGGTGGCAGAATACAATAACCAGTGGAGCTCAGAGAAGACCTATCAGGCGAGAATTGATTTTCTGATGTCAGGCAGCCAGGAGCAGGCAGGGGCATTATATATTGATGTAACAGAGGACAGACTGATTACAGCAGTCTGGGATGGCACAGAAGCGCAGAAACCGGAGGAGCAGGTGCAAACCTGGTTGGAGAAGACCGTGTATCCGGAGATTCCGGATGAAGAGAGCCGCAGGGAGTTTCAGGCATGCTTCAATAGGGAAAATCTGATTCAGACATTTCAGGCAGGGCAGCCGCAGCTTGAGACAAAGCACCGCTATAAAAGGGATGGCCTGATCTGCTGCTACCGGGTGAATGTCAATATGTTCCAGAATCCGGATAACGGACATATCGAGGCATGCGCAGCCTGGGAAGATTATACAACGAAATATGTCGACGGACAGATCCAGCAAATTTTATATCAGGCAGATTATAAGGCGCTTGGACTGATCCAGATGGAAGAGCGGAGAATTTATTTCAGATCCAATCAATTCAAAGGGATCCATATTCCAGACAAGAAAGTTTTTTCTTACTGTGAATGCGTGGAACAGGAGCTTGCCGGACGTATTTGCGAGAAGGACCGGGCACAGTTTCTGAAATGTACAAGAATTGATTATCTGAGCAGAAATATGGCAATTGCCGGACAATTTTCCTTTATGGTGCATGATCTGGCCTATGAGGTGGAACGCTACAGCTATTACTGGTTTGATGAAGACAAGAGAATTCTTCTGTTTGTTATCGATGATATGACAAAGGAGGCAGAGACGGATTCTTTGACCGGAGCATTGAACCGTACTGGCTTCCACCGGAGGGCAGAGGAAATTCTTGCGAATAATCCGGACAGAAGCTTTGCAATTATGTATTTTAATATTCAGCGGTTTAAGGCGGTCAACGATCTGTTCGGATATGAAAAAGGAGATCAGCTGATTTGCAATATTGTGCATAAGCTGCAGACGAGCTTTTTAAAGCCGCTTGTGACTGCAAGGATGGAGGCAGATCATTTTACGGTGCTTGTGGAAGAGGCAAACATTGATTACCGAAAGCTGACGGAGCTTCTTCATGATGTCATGGAGGTGAACAATATCCGGTTTGATGTGATTGGAAGATGTGGAATCTATCGGATTCCAAGGGATTGTTCCCTTCATGTATCGGAGATGTGTGATCGGGCAAAGCTTGCTAAAACCTACATTTCGAATCAGTATGTGCAGCCGTATATCATATTTGATGACAGCATGAAAATGGAATACGAGGAGAAGAGCATTGCCTTGATCCAGTTAGAGGATGCAATGGCAAAGGGAGAATTTAAGGTGTTCTATCAGCCGATCTATGACAGCTGGACAAGAAAGATTGTATCTGCGGAGACTTTGGTACGTTGGATTTCCAAAGAAAATGGCATGATTCTTCCGGGCAGATTTATACCAGTACTGGAGGAAAGCGGTTATATCACAAAGGTAGACTCTTTTATGAACCGCAGGGTGCATGATTTTTTGGAGAGACGCTACAAAGATGGAAGGACAGTTGTTCCGCTTACGGTCAATCTTTCGCGGATGGATCTTATGGATACAACTATCATGGATGAAATCCGCCGTGATATACGCCGCTCGAGTCTGCCGAAGGAAGTATTTCGTTATGAGATCACGGAATCTGCATGTGCAGATATTACAGAAAGTGGCAATGAATTTTTGTCGGAGCTGCGTGGAATGGGAGTAAAGCTTTTTGTCGATGACTTTGGAAGTGGGTTATCTTCGTTTAGCATGATGAGTGATTTTGAGTTTGATGTGATGAAGCTTGATATGGGATTTGTGCATAAGCTTGGCACAAGCAAGAAGAATAACAGTATTTTGATCTCAATGATTGAGCTTGCACACCGTCTGGATATGAAGGTTGTAGCAGAGGGAGTAGAGACGGAGGAACAGCTTGATTTCTTACGCCGCTATGGCTGTGATTTTATACAGGGCTATTATTTCTCAAAGCCGCTTCCAGAGGAGGAATTTGTGAAGCTTCTGGATGACACTGACAATGTCTGGAAATAAAAATAAATAGATTCATAAGAAGGAAATCCCGAATAAAATTAGTTCGGGATTTCTTTTTGTCTATTTTTCTTTGCAAAAAATATCCATAGGCAATTGCGAAACTCATAGTTAAACGGAATTCTATTGTGAAAAGTGACAAAAAGATTAAGAAGACACTGGGGAGCGGCCGGTACTTAGGCGCTGTATTTTAGCGCCTTAT
>CAKRLN010000110.1 GCA_934359535.1 uncultured Lachnospiraceae bacterium | reverse complement strand
GCATTATATCATCATCAATGCTGAGGGTATCGGTGATTCCCAGGGTCTTGCAAAGCGTATCGAGGCTGCAACCGGAATGGAATCCCGTGCAACAATCTTAGGACATATGCAGCGTGGTGGAAGCCCATCCTGCAAAGACCGTATGTATGCATCCATCATGGGCGCATATGCAGTAGATATCCTTTGCGAAGGCAAATCCAACCGTGTTGTTGCTCACGCAGACGGCAAATTCTGTGACTTTGATATTGATGAAGCACTTGCAATGAACAAATCTGTATCAGAGTACGAATATGAAATCGCAAAGAACCTGGTATAATCAGGCAGAATCGATAAAATCAGAATTGCAGGAAAGGGGCTGCCATATGGCAGCCCTTTTTACACGTAGGAAACCGGTCACGCAAGTGTGTGGCAGGCATATACGTTATTTTGAAGGGGAAAGAAGGAACGAAAAGGAGCTATTATGATTACAAGCAGCAGCAATCAGCAGATGAAAAATCTTATACAGCTGATGAAAAAATCCAAAGAACGAAAAAAACAGGGTGTTTTTGTTGTGGAAGGTACAAAGATGTTTTCCGAAGCACCAAAGGAATGGATCGAGAATGTGTATGCTTCAGAAAGCTTTCTTTCCGTGCCGGAGCATCGGGCACTTTTAAAGGAATATTCCTATGAGACCGTGACAGATGCCGTATTTAAGGCAGTATCGGATACACAGACACCGCAGGGGGTGCTTGCAGTTGTCCGTATGCCGGTTTATGAATTTGATGAGCTGTTTGACGGGGACAAAACACAGCTTTTAATTTTGGAAAGCGTCCAGGATCCGGGAAATCTTGGAACGATGATAAGGACTGGCGAAGGGGCAGGAATGACCGGGATCATAATGAACCATACGACGGTTGACCTGTTTAACCCAAAGACGGTCCGTTCTACAATGGGAAGCATTTACCGTATTCCGTTTTGGATTACGGAGGATTTGGCAGGAACGATTGAACAGGTAAAGGGAAAAGGCGTGTCGCTTTATGCGGCACATTTAAAAGGGAAAAAAAGCTATGATGAGCCGGATTACACAAAGCCATGCGGTTTTCTGATCGGAAACGAGGGAAACGGACTGACCGATAAAACCGCAGAACAAAGCGATGAATATATCCGGATTCCGATGGAGGGAAAGGTGGAATCACTCAATGCGGCGATTTCCGCAACACTTCTTATGTATGAGTGCCACCGTCAGAGAAGGAGAAAGAATGAGAATCTGGTTTAAGATTTTTGAAGATACAAGACTGGTAAAAACAGAGACGATTGAGGATTTTTCGGAGGAAACAAGAACACATAAGATTTTTGATGCGTTAGATAAGGCAAGCCATCTGTTTGATCTTTCCGTTCCGATCTGGCTGGATTCGAATGTGAAGGAATTTCAAAAGAATGGAAAAACCCGGTTTAACCAGGATAATTTTATAGAAGAAATAGAATTTGATTATCTGGAGATGCAGATTTTAGAGGAGGATTTTTGATGGATACCCCGATGAAATTACGTGAGGATATTGACAGCTGGCAGGCAGTCATGTTTCTATACAATTCAGCATTAAAGGAAGTCGGAACAAAGCTGGAGATATTGAATGATGAATTCCAGCATGTGCATCAGTATAATCCGATTGAATATATAAAAAAGCGTATTAAGACGCCGGAGAGCATCGTAAAAAAATTAAAACGCCATGGCTATGAAGTCTCGATCGACAATATGATCGATCATGTGAATGATATTGCGGGAATCCGTATTGTCTGTTCATTTACCTCGGATATTTATCTGCTTGTGGATATGATCGGCAAGCAGAATGATTTGACGGTGATCTCCGTCAAGGATTATATCAAGCATCCGAAGGAGAGTGGTTATAAGAGCTTTCATATGCTTGTGACGGTTCCGATTTTTCTATCGGACCGTGTTATAGATACAAAGGTAGAGATCCAGATCCGTACGATGGCGATGGATTTCTGGGCGAGCCTTGAACATAAGATTTACTATAAATTCGAAGGAAATGCACCGGAATATATCAGCAGTGACTTAAAGGACTGTTCTGAAATCGTTTCCATGCTGGATGCAAAGATGCTCCAGCTGAATGAGGCGATTTTGGAGGCGAAGGAAAAGGAACTTAACGAAACGAAACAAAAAGAGGAAAAACAAAAAGAAGCGAAACAACAGGCGAATACAGACAGCGGGTTAAAATAACGGAGGATGGCATGAATATCATAAACGTGGAAAATATTACGAAGTCATTTACCGAAAGGAAGCTTTTTTCGAAGGCTTCCTTTTATGTGCAGGAGCGGGAAAAAATCGGAATTGTCGGAATCAATGGAACCGGAAAGTCCACGCTGCTTAAGATCATTGCAGGTGTGGAGGAGCCAGAGGAAGGAACGGTGACGATGGCCAACCATATTGTAGTGAACTATCTTCCGCAGAATCCGGTTTTTGACCCGGAAAAATCGGTGCTTTCGAATGTCATGGAGAAGGCCGGGACAAAGCAGATGGACGAGGCACATCATTTTACGATGGAGAGTGAGGCAAAATCACTGATGAACCGCCTTGGAATCACGGATTTCCGGCAGAAGGCAGGCGAGCTTTCCGGAGGACAGAGAAAGCGCCTTGCGCTTGTGGCAGCAGTGCTTGCCCCATGTGATGTGCTGCTTCTCGATGAGCCGACAAACCACCTCGATTATGATATGGTTGAGTGGCTTGAGGATTTTCTGCGCAGATGGCGGGGAGCTCTTATTATGGTAACGCATGACCGTTATTTTCTTGACAGCGTATGCACAAGGATCGTCGAGATCGACAAGGGCGCTGTGTACAGCTATGACACGAATTATTCCGGATTTTTACAGCGGAAGGCAGAGCGCGAGGAGAGCGAGCGTGCCACGGAGCGGAAAAGACAGTCGGTGCTAAGAAAGGAAATCGAATGGATGATGCGCGGTGCAAGGGCGCGTTCCACAAAGCAGAAAGCGCATATCCAAAGATATGAGGCACTGCGCGACCAGAAAGGCCCGGAGGTTTCCGAAAAGCTTCAGATGGGCTCGGTATCGACAAGACTTGGAAGAACAACGGTTGAGATCGACCATATCAATAAGGCATACGGAGATCGTGTGCTGATCCGGGATTTCAGTTATATTTTCCTGAAAAATGACAGGATCGGATTTGTCGGAGCGAATGGCTGTGGCAAAACGACACTGATGAAAATGATCGCAGGCTTTCTTAAGCCTGACTCCGGAACGATTGAAATCGGACAGACAGTAAAAATCGGCTATTATTCGCAGGAGATTTATCTGACTACGGATAAGGATGTGAAGCTTGCAGCCGAGCGTTCGAAGGAAAATGCGGATTCGCTTGAGACGGCATTTATGGACCCGGATCAGAGAGTCATCGATTATATCAAGGATACAGCAGAATATGTGCGCACAGAGGATGGACTTGTTTCCGCTTCTGCGATGTTAGAGCGGTTTTTATTTCCTTCCAGCCAGCAGTACAGCCCGATTGGAAAGCTTTCTGGCGGGGAGAGAAGGCGGCTGAATTTATTGCGTGTTCTGATGGAGGCTCCGAATGTGCTGATCTTAGACGAGCCGACGAATGATCTTGACACGGAGACACTTGCAATCTTAGAGGATTACCTTGACAGCTATGATGGCATTGTTATTACGGTATCGCATGACCGGTATTTTTTAGATCGTATCGTGCGCCGCATTTTTGCGTTTGAGGGGGATGGGGTTATTACCCAGTATGAGGGTGGCTACACCGATTATATGGCAAAGCGTCCGCAAAAGGAGGAGCAGGGAGCATCACAGATCACCGGTGCCTCCGGAGCAGCGGAGGATGCGTCGAAAAAGACCGACTCCAAGGCAACCTGGGGACATGCCAAGAAGTTAAAATTCACGTTTCAGGAGCAGAAGGACTATGAGACGATTGAAGCAGACATTGAAGCACTCGAAGAAAAGATCGCGGAATTAGAGAATTCCATGATAAAATGTGCGAGTGACTTTGTGAAATTAAATGAGATTACAAAGGAAAAGGAAGCGTGTGAGGCGGCGCTCGAAGAAAAAATGGAGCGCTGGGAGTATCTCGAAGAGCTTGCCCAGCGCATCCGCAAGCAGTAAGCTTATTTATCTAATTTATTTAATAATGACTGCGGGATCGCAAATGCAAACAGAATCCCGAACACGATGGAGACCGCGTATTCGCAGGTCTCCATTCCTTTGCTGTAACAGAGTGCGTTTGCACCGGTGATCAGGTAGTAGGCCGTGTAGTAAATGCCGGCACCCGGAACAAGCGGGAAAATGCCGGATAGCAGATATACGGTTGCCGGCTGCTTTCTTATGACCGCGAGTGTGCGGGAAAAGACGGTAAGTATAAAGGTGGCAACGGTTGTTGAGAGCACAAGTCCGAAATCGTGGTGGTACATCACATAGTAGACGATCCATCCGATCGCACCGGAAAGCCCACAGAAAATCCATTCATTCTGCGGGGCACAAAAAAGGATTGCAAATGCCATGGTTGCTGCCATGGACAGAATAAATTGTAAAAGTAACATTAAAGCTTTCCTCCTACAGCCTGATAGATCGAGATTACAATACCGACACCGGCAGCGATGCAGAGTGCAGTCATTAACGCGTCGATCAGATGGATTGTGCCGGAAAGATAATCGCCGTTATAAAAATCGCGGATTGATGTGGTAAAAGCAATTCCCGGAACGAGCGGCATGATTGCACCGATAACGATTTTATCCTGCATGACCGGGGCGCCGAGCGCAAACGGAACGAGGCTTAGTGCTGTAACAAACATGCTGTAAAACAGGGATTTGGAAAAACGTGCCATCTTCTGGTTTGACTGCGAAAACATAACAAGCTGAAGCAGAATCCCGATTATGAATGAAAAAAACAGATCCAGAAGCTCTCCGCCGAACAGATAAGCAAAACCGCTGCTTCCGATTCCGCAGCAGAGCACCTGAAGCCATCTGGCAGGCGGCTTTAAATTCCGGCATTCCTCAAGCCGCACCCACGCATCGGTTAAGGCACAGTCCTGCGTACAGATGTCTCTTGTCAGCTGGTTTAAGGCGGAAATCTTGTCCAAATGCACCGAGCCAAGCGGGATATGCCGGATCATGCTGCAGGCATCCTCTTTATTTTCGTTGGCACTGGCAAAAATGCCGTTTGAGAGTACATAGACATCGAATTCTTCAATCTGATATGCCTTTAATATATGAATCACCGTATCCTCGACACGGTAAATTTCTGCTCCATTCCGGAGCATTTCATCTCCAATTTCCACAGCAAGAGTTAAAATTTCTTTGGTATATGCCATAGAAAACCTCCTACAAAGATTGTTCCACCGCATGGATTTTCCCATACAGTCCTGTATCAATTTATAACCAAACCTACAGCGTGTCAACCGGATTTTCGGAAAATGCATAAAACAACGTCATTTCACGCATACTTTCCATAAAAGTAAGGAAGAGGTGATGCAGAGTGAAAGAATGCAGCAGGAAAAAAGGGGTAAAAGGATACCGTATATTTTTATGTGTCCTTCTTATCGCAGTGATCGCAGGTGCGGTATGGTACTGCATCGAATCCGGGAAAGCAGATAAGATACCGGCAGATGGCACGCTTGTAGAGCATATCCGGGAGGACGGAAAGAACGTGATAAGGGGTCTGTATGCATGAGCAGCAATGAAATCCTATATATTAAGGCAGATCGGAATACACGGACCTTTGACCGTCGCGTGACGCTTGGTGATGTCATGAAAATGGAGTGTACGAATAAGGCGATGCTAAGGCAGTTGAAGCAGAAGCGGCTTTTTTTATTCCCGGATAAGCCAGGTCAGCCAAAAACAAAAAATCAGGTGGAGGTATTTTCCATTTTAAAGGTCATTGAGCTGATCCATGAGGACTATCCGGATGCGCAGGTGGAAAGCATTGGGGAGCAGGATTTTGTCGTGGAGTACTCGGCCTGTCCGAACCGCCCGAAGTGGCAGGAAACGGGAAAAGTGATTCTTGTGTGCGTCATTATCTTTTTTGGTGCAGCGTTTACGATTATGGCTTTTAATAATGATGTGTCAGTGACAGAGGTGTTTGAGAAGTTTTACGGGCAGGTGATGGGACGAAAAAAGCCTGAGGTCAGCGAGCTTGAGATTTTCTATTGTCTTGGACTTGCAGCAGGAATTCTGGTATTTTTTAATCATTTTGGAAGAAAGAAGATTACAAGTGACCCGACACCAATTCAGGTTGAGATGCGAAAATACGAGCAGGATATGGATACGACCTTTATCGAAAATGCAGGCAGAAAGGGGCATGCCGAGGATGTGGATTAGACATGTAATACTGGCATTTTTGGCTTTCCTTGCAGGAGTCGGGGTATCTGCCGGAACCTTTGCCTTTATTCTTGTAATCGGTGTCGTGCCAAGAATTTTAAGGCGCACGAACCTTGCAAAGCGGGTGCTTCTTGTGGAAAGCATGATTTCAGCAGGCGGAATTATTGGAAATATGCTTTCTGTATTTTATGTATCGGATCTTTTTATCTGGCAGCCGGCCGTGTATTTTTCTGATTCCGCAGCTGGGATGCTTTTTCGTGGAGCCGGGCATCTTCTGATTGCCATATATGGGATCTGTGCCGGAATGTTTGTTGGCTGTATCTCCGTGGCACTTGCAGAAATCTTAAACACATTTCCAATCCTGTTTAAGAGGCTTCATTTAAAACGTGGCTTACAGTGGGTCATGCTTATGATGGCATTGGGTAAATCTGTCGGGGCATTCTTTTATTTTGTGTCCGGATATTCGATGTAAAAGTGATTGAGTTTTTCAAAGAAAGCTGATATAATATTCAAATTCAAGGGAACTATTCAGATTCACTTAGAATACGAGAAGAAGCTTCGTCATGCTTGCATGTAAGAAAGGAAACCCAGCTATGAAAAAAATTCAGATTGACGCGGGAAACCGAATGGAACATAATCTGAAGACAGACAGACAGACAGACAGACAGACAGACAGACAGACAGACAGACAGACAGACAGACAGACAGACAGACAGAC
>CAKRLN010000109.1 GCA_934359535.1 uncultured Lachnospiraceae bacterium | reverse complement strand
GGATCATACCGAAGCTGAGGCAGCACTTTCTGAGATCTTTAAAAAGGCATTAAACAACGATAAATTAACCGTGAAGGTAGAAGCCTTAAAGAATGACGGCATTGCTTCTGTTATTACCCTTTCCGAAGAAGGCCGCCGTATGCAGGATATGATGAAAATGTATGCCATGAATGGAATGGGTGGCATGGATCCAAACATGTTTGCTGCGGATCAGACGCTTACCTTAAATGCCAATAATGAGCTTGTAAAATACATTCTTGAGCATAAGGATTCCGAGCATGTTCCAATGTTCTGTGAACAGCTTTATGACCTTGCAATGCTTTCAAACCAGCCATTATCTGTAGATGCCATGGCAAAATTTGTAAAGAGAAGCAATGAAATCATGCTTCTTCTGACCAAATAAAAAATGATATCAAAAAACAGAGCTGACACAAAAATCAGCTCTGTTTTTGATTGCGCTTTTTGTTAACTGAATCCATGATTCTGCCGGAGACTTCTGCACCTGCAATGCCAAGCACAATCCCGCAGAGTACATCTGTTGGAAAATGCACAAAATTATAAAGTCTCGAAAAGGCAATTGCCGCCGCAAGAAGAAGCGCCGGTGCTCCCGCTCTCTTATTACACCGAAACAGCGCCCATGCGGTTGTAAACCCGTTCATTGTGTGTCCGGACGGAAATGAATAATCCGAAGGACTCTTTACGAGTAATGGAACCGATGGATCAATCCAGCACGGCCGTGCGCGTGCAACAAGATTCTTAATGATCAGATTCCCGATCAAAAATGTCAGCACAATCGCTGCAAGCATCCGGATTCCCCAGACGCGGTATTTCGGGATCAGCGCAAGAATCACAGAAAGCATAATCCAGATCAGTCCTGCATTCCCAAGATCCGAAAGGACCGCCATCATCCGGTCAAGCACCGGCGTGTGGATTTCCTGCAGCACATATAATAATTCAAATTCCCATTGCATCCGTTACTGCTCCTTATTCATGCAGCTATCATATACTTCAAAGAAGGAATTGGTTGTGATCTCCTTTGCCTGATCAATCGTAGTCTCGTTCCAGAGTGTTTCGTTGAAATGTGTTGATGCACGTTTTACATAATCTGCATACAGACTGTCAAACTGCTCTCTCTCCTTCTTCGATAAGATAAGCTGCTTATTTTCTTCGGTCAGCTCCTGATCAAATTTGCTCACACAACGGTAGAAAAAAGTCCCCTCTGATGTGTCGATCCGGTTCGACACATCTCCATCACTCAGAGAAAATACTACCTCCTCCACGGTCTTATCACAGCTTCCCCTTGCACCCGTTGTCTCAAACTCTGCCGCCTCATTGTATGCCTGCGCCGTCTCCTCAAAGCCTGCACCTGCTGCAAGCTTTGCTGCAACCTCATCAGCCTTCGACATACTTGAGGTATAAATCTGCTGTACACGCATTACCCTTGCCTCATCATCACTGATCTCTTCCCCGACGCCGCTTGTAAGTGTATTGTAGAGCTTATCGGCAAGTGCATAATGGGTATAATACTCCTCCAGCTGCTTCACGCTGATCCTTAAATAATCCTGTTCCGCATCTGTTAGGGAATTGTGATATTTTTTTGCCGCTTTCTTTACCTGCTTTTTCTCATCCTCAGAAAGTGTAATCCCCTGCTCCTCTGCCAGAAGATCCATACAGACAATCCTGCCAAGCTCCGAGATCGTGACTGCCTTCACATAGTCCTGTAGGGACCGTTCCCCGAAATCATAGTCCCAGAGATCCACTCCATAGACGCTTCCGTAAAGGTTCTTATAGTTGCACAGATAAAGCTTTGCTTCTTCCAGACTTACATCCCGGTTATCCACGGTGCAGACACTTCTGCCGTTTAAAATTCCAGTGCTCATCACAAACTCGGTATCACCAACTGTACAGCCTGTCAGTCCGCAGACTCCGAGTGCTGCCGCAAGCACGGCTGCCTGCGTTCTTTTTTTTATCTTATGTTTTTTCTCCAAACTCTTTCCCCTGTCCTTATCGGCTCAAATCGATATTCCTCTTGTGCGCAGTGAATGGATTCCCATCAGCCCTCCACAATCAGAAAACGTCCATCCGGGATCGCAAATACCTCACTCTGCTCCTTAAGTTCCTCATCAGACATTCCTGAAATGTCGGTTCCTGCCTCCTCAAAGTAATCCTTTACTTCTTTCAAATCAGACACAACAACTGCCATGCAGTCCTCTAAAAACGCCTCTGCCTCCTCTGGACTATCTGCAACCGGCTCGCTAAATAACTGCCCCTGACTGGCAAGAAATGCCATTAATACTTCTTCATCATATTCGTTCATAGAAAAGCTCCTTTTTCTTTTTCGTTTTCGTGTGTCCTATTCTACCATAAATACAAATCGATTCCAAGACTTTTCAGTTCTTCATACAGCCTTCCTGCCGGAAGTCCCACAACATTTAGGTAATCTCCCGAAATCCCCTTCACATGGATTCCAAAGCGTCCCTGGATTCCGTATGCCCCAGCCTTATCCATCGGCTCTCCAGTTGCAATATATCTTTCAATTTCCTCCTCTGATAATGGATAAACCGTCACATCTGTCTTATCGAAAAACACGTGCTCCCCGCACCTTCCATCCGCACTTAAAAATACAGCACAGACACCGGTATACACGCTGTGGCTTCTCCCGGAGAGTCCGGTAAGCATCTCCTTGGCATGCGCCTCATCCCGCGGCTTTCCAAGGATTTTTCCATCACATGCAACAACCGTATCTGCACCAAGAATAAGCATATCCTGAGGTGTTACGAGATCTTTGTGCCCCTCTCCATAAGAAGAAACCATAGACGCAACCTCCTCTGCTTTTTGCTTCGCAAGCTCCATCACAACCTCATCCGGTGCAGTTTTTGTAATGATCTCCTCTCCCTTTGCCGGGCATACCAAAAAGGAAAGCCCCATCGTCTCAAGAATCTCTTTTCTTCTCGGCGAACCGGATGCTAATATGATCTGCTTCATATCGTAATTACCTCCTGTAAGCGGAAGGAATAAATCAGACATTCCTCCTGCATTCCTTTTTTCTTTGTGTCAAAAATCCGTCCCAACGCGTCTGCATAAAGCTTAAGCTGCGTCTCATAACGGGCGGTAAGCTCCTCCTTTTTCTTCACTGCATCCGTCTTGTAATCAAGAAGCACCACACGGTCCTCCTCAAGCCAGAACACATCAATGATTCCCTGTAACAGCACTCCGTCATAATCCATAACAAACGGTTTTTCCCGGAACAGATTGCCATCCTTATCTGCCTTTGCCATCCGCTCTGCAGTCGGACTTTCCACAAACTGCTCAATCACAGACGGAATCACAAGGGCTGCCATCTCTTCTGTAATTTTTTCCTGCTCCTGCATCCTGGAAAGCTCCTCTTTTACGAACATCTGTACTGCTGCTTTATCTTTCCGGTCAATCATAAGAAGCCTTTTAAAGTCAAAGCATTCCATAACACGGTGCACCGCCGTACCACGAAGTGCCCCCTTAGAAGGAGCTCCATCTGAAAAAGCCTCCTCCCCGTCCCGCATAAATGACGGAATATAGCTCTCCTGTTCCGCTACAAGGAAGTCCGGTGTCTCCGCCTCCGAAGCATCATAGCGCTGCACCATCGAAGCATGCTTGAATTCTGAAACAGAGTATTTACTCTTTTTCCCCGCCTCACTCTGATACGGATATTCATAGGAAAATGCCCCGGTCAACGACCGCATAAGCTCTTCATCCGCTTCTTTCATCTGTTTATAGAAGGCTTCCTTTGTAAGTGTCTCTTCTGCCGCTTCCTTTGCGGCAAAAAACAAAAGATCCTCCGCCATGGAGACTGTGATTTCGTATTTTCCCGGATACGACATAAGCGCCGGAATCAGCCAGTCCAGATAGCTTTTTGCACTGCTTCTTACCCCATACCCAAGCAGCTTTCCTTCCCTTGCTTCTCCGGTATACGCTGCAAGCGTCTTCTCCCAGTTGGATACGGCTCCGGTTAAAATTAATTTCTCCTTTGCCCTTGTCAAAGCAACGTAAAGCACGCGAAGCTCCTCTCCAATGTTTTCCGATGCAAGCTCATTTACAATCTCATCCCGCAGGAAACAATTTCTTTTGATCCTTGGCTCTAAACTTTTTTCATACATGCCAAGTCCAAGCTCCGGATGCAGCACCATCGTCTGCCTCATATCCGTCTGGTTAAACTGCTTTGCAATTCCCGATATAAACACAATCGGAAACTCAAGTCCCTTGCTTTTGTGAATAGTCATAATCGAAACTGCATTTTCCAGCTCCCCGGCTCCATCTGCCTCTCCAAAATCCACATCATATTTCTGAAGCTTCTCGATATAGCGGACAAAATGAAACAGCCCCTTATAGCTTGTCTTCTCATAGGCAGCCGCCTTTTCCAGAAGCATGGAAAGATTTGCCGCGCGCTTTTTACCTGCCGGAAGTAATGCTGCATAATCACCATAGCCGGTCTGCTCTAAAAGCTCACGGATCAGCTCATGGATCGGCGTGTCAGCGACAAGTGCACGAAGCTTTTCATATGTCTGATAAAAATCAAACAGCTTTCCCTCCTTTGCCTCTTTCATCTGGTTATAGGCTGCCTCCGCAAAGGAATGCTCACGGTCATTGACCCGAAGCTCTGCAAGCTCCTCCTCATCAAGTCCTGCCATCTGCGATTTTAAGACGGCAGCCATTGGAATATCCTGAAACGGATTATCCAGAATCTCAAGCATGGCAAGCACGGTCTGCACCTCGGTAGAAGAAAAATACCCCGTCTGGGATTCCACATGCGCCGGAATGCCACATGCCTCCAAAATCTGTGCAAACTCATTTCCCCAGCCTTTTAAACTGCGGAATAAAATGACAATATCGGAATAACGGGCTGGGCGGAGCTCCCCGGTCTTCTTGTCGGTCACAAGCTGCGTACCTACAAGACTTCGGATACGCTCTGCCGTCATTCTTGCTTCAAGCTGCCTTAAGCTTCCCCCCTCCGGTGCAGACTCCCCGGCTCCATCAAAGATCAAAACCTCCGTATTCATACCGGATGCATCGGGATAAGCTGCCCCACAGTACAGTGCAGAATCTTTGTCGTAGCTTACGTTACCAAGATCCTTTCCCATAATCTTATAGAAAATATCATTGACGCTGTCAACAACCTGCTTCCGGCTCCGGAAGTTTTTATGCAGATCAATCCGCTGCTCCTGGATGTCTTCTATCTGTTCTGTCTCCGGTGTTGTTCTGGCATTTGGCATTTCTATTGTGCTGCCGCCCTGCTTTTCACCGCTCACGCTGCGATCCGGCTCATCCGGTACTGTACGCTTCATGCGGTAAGTCGCATATTTATGCATAAAAAGCTCCGGTCTTGCAAGACGGAACCGGTAGATACTCTGCTTGACATCACCAACCATCATCATATTGTAGCCGCCACAGCCGATTCTTGATACCGCGCGTAGGATTTCCTCCTGCACCTGATTGCTGTCCTGATACTCATCAATCATAATCTCTTCGAACTGCTTCTGGAATTCATACGCCGCCGGCCGTCTTTCCTTCGTGTTCTCATCCACTAAAATATTCAATGCAAAATGCTCAATATCATTGAAATCAACAATATGCTTTTCCCGCTTTGCCTCTGCAAGTGCCTCTTCATACTCCACGGAAAGCGAAATCAGCTCCTCTACATACGGCCGCATCCGCATAAGCTGGCTGGCCATATCAGAAAGCGATATGGAAAAAAACTTCTTTTTCAGATCATCGACAAGTGCCTTGACAGCCTTTCGTTCCTTCTGTACGCGATCCTTTTTTCCTTCATCTCCGGTAAAATTCCGGATCGCAGGAAGGTTTGCAAAGGAAAGCCCTGAAAGGAAGTCTGCTGCGTCCTCATAGCTTTCAATTGCTTTAGCCGCATTTAAGCTTTCCTTATCCGCAAGTAGTGTTTCGTAATATTTCGCTGGTCCATCCTCCGCAAGCGCAAGCTCACAAAGAGCCGCCATTTTCTCTGCCGCATCACTAAGCATTGCTTTTGCGTATGCTGCAATCTTTTTTAACACTGCCTGCCCCAAAAGGTCCGTATCCTCCCTGATCTGATACGGCACAGCAAGCTCTCTCATCCATTCCACAGGCCATGGATTACTCTGTGCCAGACGATAGATCTGCATGACCATGTCCTTTACGGCACGGTCATTTTTCCTGCCGGAATACGTATCGATCAGCCGGAAAAAGGCTTCATTTTCTTCTTTTTCATAATTTGCTTCAAAAAGTGCAGTTAATACATCCTGTTCTAAAAGCTTAATCTCCCCGGTATCTGCCACACGGAAATTCGGATCAAGCCCGATCTCCTGAAAATGGTTGCGCACAACAAACAGACAGAAGCTGTCAATCGTTGTGATCTGCGCATTGTGGATTAAAGAAAGCTGTCTTTCTAAATTGACATTATCCTCCTGCTTCTCCCGAAGTGCATCAACTGCATCTGACACACGCTCCCTCATCTCTGCCGCTGCTGCTTTCGTAAAGGTCACGACAAGAAGCCTGTCGATATCGACAGGCTCCCTTGGATCTGTGATCCTGTGGATGATATGCTCCACAAGAACCGCGGTTTTTCCAGAACCTGCCGCTGCGGAAACAAGCAGATTCCGGTTTTTCATTTCGATTACTTCTGTCTGTTCTTTCGTCCAGGTCACACTCATGATTTTTTCTTCTCCTGTAATGCCAGTTCTGTTTCCATGCGGTCAAATACCTCATCCTTTGCGACTGGCGCAAGCGTCCGGATCTGATAACCAGGAAGCTTTAAGTCAAGTCCGCATACTGCGGCATATGGGCAATAGGTACAGCTTGCCTCCATTCCGGATGCCGCCACATAAGGATCAACGGTAACTTTTCCATCAAAAATTGCTTTTCCGCACTGCTCAATCTTTGCACGCACATAACGCTCAATCAGTTCAAATTCCGCTGTATCTGCCACTTTGGAATTTCTCTCATGGATTGTTCCCTTTTTCGTCAGCTGTACCGGGATGACATCTGATTTTTCTTCAAACTCATCATCGAGTGCCCGGTACACCTCCTCTTCCCGGTTCACAAG
>CAKRLN010000108.1 GCA_934359535.1 uncultured Lachnospiraceae bacterium | reverse complement strand
GTTAACACCCTTACGGTCTCCGATCTTACCAGCATTGATTACTTTACATACGATGTCAGTATCTGTTGTGCTCTGTACTTCCATATCTACAAGGCCGTCATCGATTAAGATGTGGTCTCCAGCCTTAACATCCTGTGGAAGCTCTTTGTAAGAGATAGAAGCATGCTCTGCGTTACCTTCGATTTCGTTTGTTGTAAGAGTAAATGTCTGTCCTTCATTTAACAGAACCTTCTCTCCGTTCTCGAAAAGTCCAAGACGGATTTCTGGTCCCTTTGTATCTAATAATGCTGCAACCGGACGGTTCATCTCTTTTCTTAATTTCTTAAGCATTGTGATACGACCCATCTGCTCGTCATGTGGTCCATGGGAGAAGTTGAAGCGTGCTACGTTTAATCCAGCCTCGATCAGCTGACGCATTACATTTTCGTCGTCTGTAGATGGTCCTAAAGTACATACAATTTTAGTTTTTCTTAACATAGTTTCCTCCTAAATTTAATCCAAATTAGCCATAATTTTATTTATTTTATTCCTGCACTTTCCCTCTAAAAATACAGGACAAAAAATTGATAAAAAAATAACAATCAAAAAGCAGGCTCCAATAAGAACCGCAAATAATGTAACATAATTTTTCACGAATGTAAACAAATTTTGCTAAGAATCTATACAAATTTTACATGTGTTCGCGCTTCGCGTACGACTGTCTCCAACACCCGGTAATTCCATGCATTTTCCCTAAACTGCTGTCAGAAAAACACCCCTTTTTAAAGTCCCATCCAGCGACAGATTCCGGCAAGCAAAAGAAGATGCAGCGGATAAAATCCATAAAAGAAATACTTTCCGCATTTTCCCTGTCCCGGTCCGCGTTTTCCATTGTAATAAAAAACAGGAATAAGCATAAGGAGCGCATAAAATTCCAGTGTACTGCTCATGATTCCAAGCATACAAATGCCCGCACCAAATGCCGCCAGACGGTTTTTCCGAAGCACATACATCACAGTAATTGCTGCAATTCCGGATGCCCCGTAATCGGCGCCTGCTGCCTCACAGAGTATCATCCCTGTGGCTGCTGCTGCCACCGCAAAAAACACTCCTTTCATATTGCCGGAAGGAATCCGTTTTTCTATCCCGGTACCAAGACCACTCCAAAAGCCTGTCCGTTCACATATCCTCTGAAGCACTGCGATCACAAGAAGCCCGAAAAACAGCGTGACAAAGACATTGTTATGCGCTGAATCAAAAGGGCTGTTAAACAGCGCAAGGTCAAACGGAAGCTCGGAAAGCACTGCAAAAGCCGCCATGCGTCCCAGATATTTTCTCACATTCTTTGTATGAAGGAAACCTTCTACAAGCAAAAAGCAGTACAGCGGAAATGCCATTCTTCCGATGATACGCATCAACATGTAAATGCTGCTCCAGCGCTCATAGGCGGAGGCTGTCGTAATATAGCCAGCCTCCGGTGTTGTCAGAGCACGATAAAGCACCGATGCTGCGGTATGGTCAATAAACATTGTGACAACCGCTATCATCTTTAAGGTAAAGCCGCTGCAGCCCTTTTTTTCCCTGTGCTCCATAGCATCCTTACATTCCCTGTGTATTGACCGTGATCTTATCTAAGTGCCAGATATGATCCACGTATTCCTGGATCGTGCGGTCGGATGAGAATTTGCCGACATGTGCTACGTTTAAGATTGCACTCTTCGCCCATTCGCTGCGGTTACGGTAGTAAGAATTGATCTTCTGCTGCGCAGCCGCATAGGAACGGAAATCTGCAAGGATAAAGTAGCGGTCTGCATCCTGTCCTGGCTGATTGTTCAACAGTGCATTGTACAGATCGCGGAACAGCTCTTTGTCATTTGCTGAAAAGGTGCCATCCACAAGCTGGTTCAATACCTTCCGGATATCCGGATCATTGTTATAGATTTCCATTGAACGGTAATCATGCCTCTGCTCATGCGCAATAACCTCATCTGCTCTCATTCCGAAGATAAAGATGTTGTCTGCTCCAACCTCATCATACATCTCCACGTTAGCACCATCCATCGTTCCGAGTGTCAGCGCACCATTTAACATAAATTTCATATTACCAGTTCCGGATGCTTCCTTACTTGCTGTTGAAATCTGCTCACTGACATCCGCTGCCGCAAAAATCCACTCCGCATTGGATACACGGTAATCCTCAATAAATACAACCTTGATTCTTCCATGGATGTCCGGATCATTATTTACAACCTCTGCCACATTGTTAATCAGCTTAATGGTAAGCTTTGCATTGCGGTAGCCGGCTGCTGCCTTTGCTCCGAAGATAAAGGTTCTTGGATAGAAATCCATATTCGGATTGCTCTTTAGCTGATTGTACAGATACATCACATGCAGAATATTAAGAAGCTGTCTCTTATACTCATGCAGACGTTTTACCTGAACATCAAAGATGGAATCCGGGTTGACCTCAATCCCGTTATGCTCCTTAATGTATTTTGCAAGCCGGATCTTATTCTGACGCTTGATTGCCATAAATTCCTGCTGTTCCTTTGGGTTTGATGCATAGGCTGCAAGACCAGATACCCTGGAAAGATCGGTAATCCAGCCGGAACCAACATGCTTTGTTACCCAGTCGGCAAGCAGTGGATTGGCATGTGCAAGGAATCTTCTCTGCGTAATGCCATTTGTCTTATTATTGAATTTCTCCGGATACATATCATAGAAATCCTTCAGCTCCTGATTCATCAGGATTTCCGTATGAAGCTTTGCAACACCATTTACGGAATAACCAGCTACGATGGCAAGATGTGCCATTTTGACCTGTCCATCCCATAGGATTGCCATTTTTTCTTTTTTATAATCATTTCCCGGATAACGGTTTTCTACTTCAAGCATGAAACGACGGTTGATCTCATCAACAATCTGATATACACGTGGAAGCAGTCTCTGGAAGATCTCGATTGGCCACTTTTCAAGTGCTTCGGACATAATCGTATGGTTCGTATAGGCAACGCAGTGTGTTGTGATGTCCCAAGCCTCATCCCAGCTTAAGCCTTCCTCGTCGAGAAGAATACGCATCAGCTCTGCAACTGCAACGGTCGGATGGGTATCATTCATCTGGAATACAACTTTCTTTGGAAGCTCATGGATATCACTGTGGTGCTTTTTAAATCTTGCAAGCGCACGCTGAATGCTTGCAGATACAAAGAAATACTGCTGTTTTAAACGAAGCTCTTTTCCTGCGGTATGGTTATCGTTTGGATAAAGCACTTCAACAAGGTTTCTTGCAAGATTCTCCTGCTCAACTGCCTTCTCATAATCTCCCTTATCAAAGGAATCTAACTCAAATACCTCTTCAGCCTGCGCATCCCATGTGATCAGGGTATCTACAACATTGTTATCATATCCGACGATCGGCATATCATACGGAATTGCAAGCACAGACTGATAATTTTCGTGTACAAAACGAAGAGAACCGTCCTCACAGTACTCGGTTCTTACATCTCCACCGAATTTGACCTCATAGCAATACTCCGGTCTTCTAAGCTCGAATGGATAGCCATCCTTTAACCAGTTGTCCGGCACTTCTACCTGGAAGCCATCTGAAATTTTCTGTTTAAACATACCATAGCGGTAACGGATTCCACATCCATAAGCTGCATAGCCGAGTGTTGCAAGGGAATCCATAAAGCAGGCTGCCAGACGTCCAAGACCACCGTTTCCAAGTGCCGGATCCGGCTCTTCATCCTCAATCGCACTGATATCAAGCCCAAGCTCCTCTAATGCCTCCTTGACCTCCTTATAAGCACAGAGATTGATCAGGTTATTGCCAAGTGCGCGTCCCATCAAAAACTCCATGGACATATAATAAACAGTCTTTGGATCTTCTTTCTCAAATGTCCGCTGGGTTGCAAGCCAGTTATCCATAATGACATCCTTGACACAGGCAGATACTGCCTGGAAAATCTCCTGCTGGCTTGCCTCATCTAAGGTCTTGCGGTAAAGATTTTTTAAATTTTCTTTTACGCCTGCAATAAATTCATTTTTGTTAAATACATTACTCCGCATAACTTTTCCTCCATTCTGCAAAAAGAGGGAGCAAGACGCATGTCCCCCTCCCTCTTTATACATTATTGTTTTTCTACTGCTAACTGCACGTGTTCACCATTGATGTTCCATTCCTTCCCGTAGCCCGAAAGAGCTCCGGAAGTGATCGCATCTGCGAGTACTTCGGATCTGATTTCTTCGCCATACTGTTCGAAGATTCCTGTAACTTTTTCATCAGCAATATATGAAACTGCAATATGATCCATTACTTCAAAACCAGCTTCCTTTCTCATGGTCTGGATCTTGCTGATCAGCTCACGCACAAAGCCTTCCTCAATCAGCTCCGGTGTCAGGTTCGTATCAAGGACAACCGTAACGGTATTGTCGTTCTCGGATACATAGCCCTCCATCTGAGTCATTGTAATAAGCAGATCCTCTTCTGATAATACAACTTCCTCGCTCACACTGTCAAGTTTCAGCACGCCATTTGCTTTTAATTCTGCCATTGCCTTATTTCCATCTAATCCCAAAAGCGCTGCCTGGATCTGTTTTAAATATTTTCCGTATTTTGGTCCTACGGTGCGCAGCTGTGGCTTAAACTGATAGCTTGTATAGGCAGATACGTCATCCGAGAAGGTTACCTTCTTCACATTCAGCTCGTCTGCAATAATATCCGTATAGAAATCATCTAATTTCTCTGGTGCCTTTACAAACATCTGTCCGATCGGCTGACGGTTCTTGATGTTTGCACTGTTTCTTGCGGCACGCCCCATAACAACGATCTTTAATACCTCATCCATATATTTCTCAAGATCCTTGTCAATCATTGCTAAATCCGCTGCCGGGTAATCACATAAATGGATGGACTCCGGTGCTGTCTGATCGATGCTTCTTACAAGATTCTGATAAATATCCTCGGTCATAAACGGAATCATCGGTGCTGCACATTTGCTGATCGTAACAAGTGCGGTATAAAGTGTCATGTATGCATTAATCTTATCCTGCTCCATGCCCTTTGCCCAGAAACGCTCACGGGAGCGTCTGACATACCAGTTACTCATATCATCAACAAACTCCTCAAGTGCTCTTGCTGCTTCCGGAATACGGTAATTCGACAGATCGTTATCGACCTCGATAATCGCAGAGTTTAACTTTGATAACAGCCATTTGTCCATAACGGAAAGCTTGCTATAATCCAGAGTGTATTTCGTTGCATCAAAATGATCAATATTCGCATATAATACGAAGAATGCATAGGTATTCCACAGGGTACCCATGAATTTACGCTGGCCCTCCTGGACTGCCTTGCCGTGGAAACGGTTTGGAAGCCATGGAGCCGAATTAATATAGAAATACCAGCGGATCGCATCTGCACCGTACTGCTTTAAGGCATCAAACGGATCAACCGCATTTCCTTTGGATTTGGACATCTTCTGTCCATTCTCATCCTGTACATGACCAAGCACAATAACATTCTCATATGGTGCTTTGTTGAAAAGCAGGGTTGACTCTGCCATCAGGGAATGGAACCATCCACGTGTCTGATCAACAGCCTCTGAGATAAACTGTGCCGGGAACTGCTGTTCGAACACTTCTTTGTTCTCAAATGGATAATGATGCTGTGCAAATGGCATTGCTCCGGAGTCAAACCAGCAGTCCAATACCTCCGGTACACGCTTCATTGTCTTACCACATTCCGGACACGGGAAGGTAACAGCATCAATGTATGGTCTGTGAAGCTCAACCTTTGCAGAATCCGGGTTTCCCGTCTTCTCTGCAAGCTCTGCGCGGCTTCCGATGCATTCTCTGTGTCCGCACTCACATTCCCAGATATTAAGCGGAGTTCCCCAGTAACGGTTACGGGAAATTGCCCAGTCCTGGATATTTTCCAGCCAGTTTCCAAAACGTCCTTTTCCGATGGATTCCGGAATCCAATTTACCGTGTTATTATTACGGATCAGATCGTCCTTGACTGCGGTCTCCTTGATATACCAGGACTCTCTTGCATAGTAAATAAGCGGAGTGTCACATCTCCAGCAGTGTGGATATTCATGCTCGAACTTCGGTGCATCGTAAAGCTGTCCTTTTGCCTCTAAATCCTTTAATACCTCCGGATCTGCTTTCTTTACAAAAAGTCCGGCAAACGGTGTCTCCTTTGTCATTTCTCCCTTGCCATCGACAAACTGTACGAATGGCAGATCATAATGACGTCCGACATTCGCATCGTCCTCACCGAAGGCAGGTGCAATATGAACGATACCAGTACCGTCTGTCATCGTAACATACGTATCACAGGTTACGAAAAAGCCTTTCTTATTCTGCTTATCCGCACATTCCTTTGCACAGGAATATAGTGGCTCATATTCCTTGTATTCGAGGTCTTTTCCTTTGTATGTCTCTAATACTTCGTATGCCTTTATGCCTTTCTCGTCATTTCCAAGCTTTCCTAACACCTTGTCTGCAAGCGCTTCTGCGAGGTAATAGGTATAGCCGTCTGCTGCTTTTACCTTGATATACGTATCCTCTGGATTCACACAGAGTGCAACGTTGCTTGGCAGTGTCCATGGAGTTGTTGTCCACACAAGGAAGTATGCATCCTCTCCTGCCGCCTTGAATCTTGCGATCGCAGAACGCTCCTTTACCGTCTTATAGCCCTGGGATACCTCTGCGGAAGAAAGCGGGGTACCACAGCGTGGACAGTACGGAACGATTTTGAAGCCTTTATAAAGAAGTCCTTTGTTCCAGATCTCTTTTAATGCCCACCATTCGGATTCGATAAAGTTGTTATCATATGTTACATATGGGTGCTCCATGTCAGCCCAGAATCCAACGGTTGCGGAAAAATCCTCCCACATGCCCTTGTATTTCCATACAGATTCCTTACATTTTGCAACGAAAGGCTCCATTCCATATTCCTCGATCTGCTCTTTTCCGTTTAAGCCAAGCATCTTCTCAACCTCAAGCTCAACCGGAAGACCATGCGTATCCCATCCAGCCTTACGCGGTACATATTTGCCCTTCATTGTCTGGTATCTTGGGATCATATCTTTGATAACACGAGTTAAAACGTGTCCGATATGCGGTTTACCGTTTGCTGTCGGAGGTCCGTCATAGAA
>CAKRLN010000107.1 GCA_934359535.1 uncultured Lachnospiraceae bacterium | reverse complement strand
AAACCAGCCTCCGCAGATGTCGGCTAACATCCTCCGCTATAACAGGCGGTCCTGTCAGTGCTTATCCGGTTTATCCGGTTCAGTTCTGCCACTCCAAAGCCATCTTCCATCCGCACTCCTTCATTCCCTCTCAGCACCTGTTCCGTGGGAAATTCTCTGTAAAATTCCTGCAAATGTACTCTCTTTTTCAACGTGTTATAAAAGTGTATTCTGTTATAACTGCAAGTGATAGCCAGTTATCAGCTATGATTACGTTAGCACGGGCATCCCAAAAAGTCAACTGTTATTTAGTCTACATCAATATACCCCGGATCCTCCGGCATAACAATTGCGGCAATGATATATGCCAACAGACCGCTGCCTCCTGCAAATGTAAAGATCACCCATGCCAGACGGACGATCGTCGGATCGATATCAAAATAATTAGCAATTCCGCCACATACTCCACAAATTTTTTTATCGCTGTTACTTTTATATAATCGTTTCTTCATCATAAAACCTTCCTTCTTTTGTTTTTCTTATTCTGATTATACACCTATCGCGCTCAAATATTCCTTAAAACTTATTGAATCTGTTTAAATCTGCCTTAATATCTGTTACGGAAGAAGCAGCCTGATTGCGGCTTTCCAAAGCCCGATTCCGACTGGAATCAACAGGATTGTACAAAAACATATGATTCCCAGTGCCAGCAGCATAGTCGCAATCGGAAGCTTTACACACAGCCAGATCAATGCTACCAGTATCGCACCTGTAATCTGGAATGCCAGCCAGAACAGCCCGCCGAAAACTACAAGTATCATAAACAATATTAACATCCTTATTCCCTCCTTTTGTATGCACTCATTATATTCATATTTCCCCAAAATAAAAACTGCTTTTATGGCGAAATAACCGCATTTATTTTGCTTTCCAGACGGGAAATTGCTATAATGTATACATTCTATATAAGGAGGTCACCCCATGGGACGCCGCTCGACAAAAGAAAATAAAAATATTTATCAGACAAGCCGCGAGGCTGTTTCCCTTACCCGGGATGCCGCTGCCGAGAAACTGTCATTCCTCTCCTCTGACCGGATCGAGAAAATTGAAAATGAGAAATCGCTTCCGCATCCTGACGAGATCCTTGCAATGGCAGAGTGCTATAAGAATCCTGCCCTTTGCAATTACTATTGCTCACACGAGTGTCCAATCGGACGTGAGTACGTACCGGAAGTAAAAGCCAAAGATCTTTCTGTAATCACACTTGAGATGCTTTCCACCTTAAATACACTCTCAAGAGAAAAAGACCGTCTCATTGATATTGCCGCAGACGGCGAAATTACCCCGGACGAGATTCCTGATTTTCTTCAGATCCATTCCCATCTTGATCAAATGGCTCAGGCAATTGATTCTCTGCGTCTCTGGGTAGATAACACGATTGCTTCCGGAAAAATAGACAAACATATTTTAAAATAACCAAAGGAGGTTTTTACCATGTACACACCAGATGAATCCCGTTACAATACAATGCAGTACAACCGCTGTGGAAAAAGCGGCCTGCTGCTCCCAGCCGTTTCCCTCGGTTTCTGGCACAATTTCGGAGATTTTTCTTCCTATGATAATATGAAACAGCTCTGCTTTACTGCTTTTGACCATGGCATTACACATTTTGATCTTGCGAACAATTACGGCCCGGAACCGGGAAGCGCAGAAAAGCATCTGGGACTGATCTTAAAAGAAAATTTCTCCGGCTACCGCGATGAGCTGATCATCAGCACCAAAGCAGGCTTTGACATGTGGAAGGGTCCTTATGGTGACTGGGGAAGCCGCAAATACTTGATCGCAAGTCTCGATCAGAGCTTAAAACGTCTGGGACTTGATTACGTTGATATCTTCTATCACCACCGCATGGACCCGGAAACGCCACTCGAAGAAACCATGGGTGCACTTGCACAGATCGTCCAAAGCGGAAAAGCCTTATACGTTGGTCTGTCCAACTACGACGGAGCGACAATGAAAAAGGCATGCCAGATCTTAAGCGACCTGAAATGCCCATTTATTATCAACCAGAATTCCTATAACATTTTTAACCGTACCATTGAACAGAATGGCCTGAAAGCAGCTTCCCGCGAATGCGGAAAAGGTATTATCTCTTTCAGCCCGCTTGCACAGGGCATGCTCACCGACCGCTACTTAAATGGCATTCCATCCGACAGCCGTGTTATGACCGACGGACGCTTTCTGCATAAGGATCAGCTTACTGAAGAAAAAATCCATACGATCCGCGAGCTGAATGAGCTTGCTGCCAAACGTGGCGAAAGCCTTGCACAAATGGCTCTCAAATGGGTGCTCAAGGACAACGATGTAACAAGTGTTTTGATCGGGGCCTCCAAGCCACAGCAGATTTTAGAAAATTTAAAGGTTTTAGAAGCTGCACCTTTTTCGGAAGAAGAACTCCGAGAGATCGACCGCATTTCGCTTGATGAGTAACCTCTTGCGAATTTTATGCTTACGCACCTGGACTGTCATATGTCCAGGTGTTTTTCTTACCGCATACAGATATATACAACATACGCTGCGTACAGGATTGCCATTACAAGACCTTCTTTTTTGCTCAGTTCATCTTTTGTCCATGCCATGATCCATACGATCACGCTGAATATGATCAAAATAACAATGTCTATCATATTCTCCAGAATAAATGCGATCGGGCTGATTGCAGCTGCAATTCCGAGAACCATAAGAATATTAAAAATATTCGATCCGATCGCATTTCCAAGTGCCATGTCCACTTCATTTTTCCTAGCTGCCATAATGGACGTTGCAAGCTCCGGAAGACTTGTTCCGAATGCAACAACCGTAAGACCAATCAGTGTCTGGCTGACACCAAGTGCCTCTGCAACTGTCGTTGCTCCATCTACAACCCAGTCACTGCCAAGCGCAATTGCGATACATCCAAGTACAATAAATACAATGCTTTTCGGCATCGGCATAATCTGAATCTCCTCTGCCTCCATTGCAAACTCGCTCTCTTCCGTATCCATGTCCTTGTTATCTTTCCTTGCCTTCTGTGCAGATTTGATCATGTAAAAAATAAATACCGCGAACAGCACAATAAATATCACACCATCTGCATGTCCAAGCATCATCCCGATGCCACCAAGGATCAGAAGAAGAACCGCACAAAGAACAGAAAACGGGAAATCGACCTTCAAAGTCTCCTTCCGTACCGCAACCGGTGTCAGGATCGCACACACACCAACAACGATCATCAGGTTAAAGATATTCGATCCGACTGCATTGCTGACTGCAAGCGCATTATTTCCTGTTACAGACGCAGTGATGCTGACCGCTGTCTCCGGAAGACTTGTTCCCATCGCAACAATCGTCATTCCGATAATAAGTGACGGCACTTCAAAACGCTTTGCAATGCTGCTACAGCCCTCCACAAACGCATCGGCTCCTTTTACCAGAAACGCAAATCCAATAATCAGTAATACTACTGCAAATGGTACACTTTGAACTAATTCATTCATAATCCATTCTCCTTCTAAAATGTAATAATCCCGAGATGTTCAAGCAGAATCTTGACACCGAGCAGAACAAGGATCAGACCACCTACAAGCTCCGCTTTATTTTTATATTTACTTCCAAAGAAATTTCCGACAGCGACACCCGCAATTGAGATTATCATCGTCGTAATACCAATTACCGTAATTGCCTCTACAATCGGAGTTCCAAGGAATGCAAACGTAATTCCAACGGCAAGCGCATCGATACTTGTTGCAATCGCAAGCACAAGCATGTTTTTATGATTGATCGGCTCATCCCGAACCTCAACAACCTCTTCCTCATTCCAGCTCTTCACAGCCTCCACAATCATCTTACCACCGATAAACCCAAGCAGAATAAATGCGATCCAGTGATCAATGCTTGTGATATACTGTTCAAACTGGCTTCCAAGCAGCCATCCGACAAATGGCATCAGTGCCTGAAAACCACCAAAATACAATCCAATCACAACTGCCTGCTTCTTGTTCAGCTTCGACATGCCAAGTCCCTTACAGATCGACACCGCAAATGCGTCCATCGCAAGCCCGACACCCATTAAGATCAGCTCAATAAATAGTGCCATAGTTCATCCTCTTTTCTATCGTAATCATAATCTCCTCTGATCAGATCCAACAGTCCGCACCTGCGCCATATTTGCGTGCCATTTGTCCTGAAATATAATTATCCCGAATTCTATCCATGTGCTTGCAAAATACAAAAAGACTCACGTATGTCCATAAAATCATCATTCTAAAGTATTTACCAAAATGACTTTTTTATGAAACATACATGAGTCTCATTCTTTAAGATTTGCCAGGTACAAATACCGGGTTTGTTGACAAATCACACCATCGTGCGAACTACTCCCTCACGGATCATTCTCAAATCAGATTATTACTAATATAGCCAATTGCCTGGTGTTTGTCAATAAAATTTCTCATTTTTACACATCTTTTCCAGATCTTATTTCGCAATAACCTTTGCGAATTTCTTCTTGCCGCGTTTTACGATTTTTCCTTCTCCGGCAAAATCAGAAAGCTGATAAGAGGTGGCAATATCCGATACCTTATCGCCATCCACGGTAACACCGCCCTGCTGTACTGCACGGCGTGCATCGGAACGGGTTGTTGCAAGCTCTGCTTTTACTAAAACAGCCATAATATCCATGTCACGCTCTGCAAAATCCTCTGCTGTCACTTCTACCGTCGGCATATGTGCGAGATCTCCCTGACCGCTGAATAATGCGTGGGAAGCCTCTCTTGCTTTTTGTGCCTCTTCCTCGCCATGGACAAGCTTTGTCAGCTCGAATGCCAGGATCTCCTTTGCCTCATTTAACTGGGCTCCTTCCCAGCTCTCCATTGCATCAACCTCTTCAAGCGGAAGGAAGGTCAGCATACGGATGCATTTTAAAACGTCTGCATCTGCAACATTTCTCCAGTACTGGAAGAACTCAAATGGAGATGTCTTATTCGGATCAAGCCATACGGCTCCGGACTGGGTTTTTCCCATCTTCTTTCCTTCTGAATTAAGAAGCAGATTGATGGTCATTGCATACGCATCCTTGCCCAGCTTACGACGGATCAGCTCGGTACCGCCAAGCATATTGCTCCACTGGTCGTCTCCGCCGAACTGCATATTACAACCGTACTTCTGGTATAAGGTATAGAAGTCGTAGCTCTGCATGATCATGTAGTTAAACTCTAAGAAGCTTAAGCCTTTTTCCATGCGCTGTTTGTAGCATTCTGCAGTAAGCATGCGGTTTACGGAAAAATGCGCACCAACCTCGCGGAGCACATCAATATAATTTAAGTCCATCAGCCAGTCCGCATTGTTGACCATAAGCGCTTTTCCATCGCTGAAATCAATAAAACGGCTCATCTGTTTCTTGAAGCAGTCACAGTTATGCTGAATCGTCTCCGGTGTCATCATCTGACGCATGTCGGTACGTCCGGATGGATCTCCAATCATTGCTGTTCCGCCACCGATTAAGGCGATCGGTTTATTTCCTGCTGCCTGAAGACGTTTCATCAGGCAGAGTGCCATAAAATGTCCTACATGGAGACTGTCTGCGGTTGGATCGAATCCAATATAAAAGGTTGCCTTTCCGTTGTTAATGAGATCCTTGATCTCTTCTTCATCTGTTACCTGCGCGATCAGTCCGCGGGCAACTAATTCATCATATAATGTCATTTTGTTTCTCCTTTTTTTGTTTTCTTTGAATTAGGCGTTTGCGAAACTCACTTTTTTCTATCTTTTATTGTTCAAAGTGACAAAAATCTTCGAAGACACGCTTTCGCTACGTGTCGCTCACAACGGTACATAAGCGACCAAAATACGGTCGCTAAGTACCGGTGGCTCCCCAGTGTCTTCTTAATCTTTTTGTCACTTCTCACAATAGAATTCAGCTCAACTATGAGTTTCGCAACTGCCTATTTTTCGTAATCAACAATTGCGAAACTCTCCTAAACTTACTAACGCATATACTTTCTGTAAGTCTCATAATTATCATAAACTTAAAAAAACCCCGTCCACAAAAGGACGAGGAATCAAACCCGTGTTACCACCTTAATTCATAAACAGCTCACACTGTCTATCTTATCGAGTGTCCGACAACACTCCAGTTCTGCTAACGGAAACCACTCCGTCACATCCTACTATTACGTACCCGTTGCATAGATTCCGTAAATTCAGAGTGAAGCTCAGGGATGTATTCATAATCTGCTTCCCATGCGCCTCTCATCACCCGGCAGCTTTCTGTCTGTTCCGCAAAGTATTACTTCTTCCCGTCAAAGCCTGTGTATGCTTCAATTGGTTTTATTATAGTCATTCAAAATTTGATTTGTCAATGGTTAATTTACTTTATGTTTAGCCAAAAATGATTTATAGTCCCATAATCATCTGAAATATTTTTTTCATGAAATCCTCCTTTTATGAAAATAAACTAATTACTATTATAATATATCCAAAAAAGAAAAGCGAAAAAAGTATACAAACAATATATATTAATAAAAATGATATATATAATAATATATTTTTTTTACTATTATTTTTTTTATTTTTTATATTATAGATTATAAACGTTATAAATTCTTTCCATAAAGCTAATATAATAACCATTATAAATAATCTTTGAATACTTTGTTCTACATTTTCATTTACTATTTGATATATTATTCCTGTGACTCCCAACAAAAAAATAAGAATTACATTACGTAACATTTTTTTCATTATAACATTTTCCTTACTATTAATATTTTCATCCTAACAGCCTCTTTCCTATCAGATAAATGTCTATATTTATATCACACTCTCTGTTCTGTTCATAATGAACAATCATATAAATCCTTATATGACGTTCAACTTTTCCAACCTTATTATGCTTCTGATTTTCAACTTTTCCAACCTTTTTTCTGAAACTTTTGCAATTTATCCAACCCGTCAGACCTGCAATTTGAGTTTTTCACCCAGTTGTGTTAAAATTGGCTCATTTATTAGGGTTAATTAGGTAATTGCGAAACTCATAGTTAAACAGGATTTCATTGTGAAAAGTGACAAAAAAATTAAGAAGACACTGGGGAGCGGCCGGTACTTAGGCGCTGTATTTTAGCGCCTTATGT
>CAKRLN010000106.1 GCA_934359535.1 uncultured Lachnospiraceae bacterium | reverse complement strand
TCCCCAGTGTCTTCTTAATCTTTTTGTCACTTTTCACAATGAAATCCTACTTAACTATGAGTTTCGCAATTGCCTATGTTAAGAATGCATTTCATAAATTTGTACGCATTCCTAAGAATTTACAATCTATAATACGCGAAATTGAACATATGTATATAGTCAATTCTTTATAAAAATATAAGGTCAGATTGGACTTATAACTAGTTATAAAAAATGCAGATAACGATTTCACTAAAAACATATTGACTTAGTAGGAATTGTGGGATAAGATAAGTACAACGAAATGCAATTCATAGTATTTCAATAGGAAATATAGAAATAAACAATCATACATAGAAAAGAAAGAGAGGATAACAGATTATGGCAAAAAAACATTACGCAGATAGAAATTTAAAATTTGAGACATTACAGTTACACGTAGGACAGGAGAGCGCAGATCCAGTTACTGATGCAAGAGCAGTACCGATCTATCAGACGTCGTCCTTCGTATTCCATAATTCACAGCACGCAGCGGACCGTTTTGCATTAAAGGATGCCGGTAATATTTATGGAAGACTTACGAACCCGACCGAAGATGTATTCGAGAAGCGTTTTGCAGCACTTGAGGGCGGTGTTGCAGCACTTGCAGTTGCTTCCGGAGCGGCAGCAGTATCTTACACGATCCAGAACCTTGCAGTTTCCGGAGACCACATCGTTGCTGCAAAGAATATTTACGGAGGAACCTATAATCTGTTAGCACATACCTTCGTTGATTATGGTATTACAACGACCTTCGTTGATCCACTGGATTTAAGCGCATTTGAGAATGCAATTCAGGAGAATACAAAGGCACTCTATATTGAGACACTTGGAAATCCAAACTCTGAGGTTGCTGATATTGAGGGAATTGCAAAGATTGCGCATGCGCATCATATTCCGCTTGTAATTGACAGCACCTTTGCTACTCCATATCTGGTTCGTCCAATCGAGTATGGCGCTGACATTGTTGTACATTCTGCAACCAAATTCATTGGAGGACATGGAACAACAATCGGAGGAATTATCGTAGACAGCGGTAAATTTGACTGGAAGGCATCCGGCAAATTCCCACAGCTTACCGAGCCAAACCCAAGCTACCACGGAATCAGCTTTGTTGATGCAGCAGGTCCGGCAGCATTTGTTACAAGAATCCGTGCAATTCTTTTAAGAGATACTGGAGCAACACTTTCCCCGATCCACAACTGGATCTTCTTACAGGGCTTAGAGACACTGTCACTCCGTGTAGAGAGACATGTGGAAAATGCATTAAAGGTTGTCGAATACTTATCCAGAAATCCACAGGTTGAGGCGGTTCATCATCCATCCGTATCCAAGGATCCGGAACAGCAGAGACTGTATAAGAAATATTTCCCGAATGGAGGAGGTTCTATCTTTACCTTTGAGATCAAGGGTGATGCAAAGAAGGCACAGGATTTCATTGATAATCTTGAGCTGTTCTCCCTGCTTGCGAACGTTGCAGATGTAAAATCCCTCGCAATTCATCCGGCTTCTACGACACATTCTGAGTTAAATGAGGCAGAGCTTGCAGATCAGGGAATCAAACCGAACACGATCCGTCTGTCCATTGGAACAGAGAATATCGATGATATTATCGAAGATCTTGATGAGGCATTCAAAGCAGTACAGTAAAAATGAAACAGGAAACAGGCTGTCCACCAGGCGGTGGACGGCTAATTTGGGTAGAAAGGAAATTAAACATTATGGCAAACATTTATAAAGGAGCTATCGGGCTTATCGGAAATACTCCGCTTGTGGAGTTCACACATATCGAAGAGAAATATGAACTGAAAGCAAAACTGCTTGCAAAGTTGGAGTATTTTAATCCGGCTGGAAGTGTGAAGGACCGTATTGCAAAAGAAATGATTGAGCAGGCTGAGGCAGACGGAAGATTAAAGCCAGGCTATACGATTATTGAGCCGACCTCTGGAAATACCGGAATCGGTCTTGCCGCAATTGCAGCAGCAAAGGGCTATAAGATCATTATTGTACTTCCTGAGACCATGAGTATTGAGCGCAGGAATATGATTAAGGCATATGGTGCAGAGCTTGTCTTAACCGATGGAACAAAGGGAATGAAGGGTGCAATCGCAAAAGCAGAGGAATTACATAAAGAGATTCCGAAAAGCTTTATCCCGGAGCAGTTTGAGAATCCGGCAAATCCACAGGCACACCGCAAGACAACCGGACCGGAGATCTGGAAGGATACCGATGGGGAAGTCGATGCATTTGTTGCAGGTGTTGGAACTGGAGGAACGATTACCGGAGTTGGTGAGTATCTGAAATCCAAGAAGCCGGATGTGAGAATTATTGCAGTTGAGCCACAGACCTCCGCTGTATTATCCGGTGAGAATGCAGGACCACATAAGATCCAGGGAATCGGAGCAGGCTTTGTTCCGAAGACACTGAATACGGAGGTTTATGATGAGATCATCCCGGTTGGCAACGATGATGCATTCGCATTTGCTAAGGAAATTGCAAAGGAGGAAGGCGTACTTGTTGGAATCTCCTCTGGTGCCGCATTAAAGGCTGCAATTGAGGCTGCAAAGAGACCGGAATTCGAAGGAAAGACCGTTGTTGCACTGCTTCCAGACAGTGGTGACCGTTATTATTCTACCGATCTGTTCAAAGATTAAATCACAATTTAAATATTATGAAATGAGGGACAAAAGGTATTTTGCCCCTTATTTCATACAGGTCAACAAGGCATAACTCTTATCCTGCAAGTAGGAATGAGTTATGCCTTTTGATTTTTGTATCAAAATAATTGGAATATATTTCATTTTCCAGCATATATTGGATACGTAGCGATTAAAAAGGAAAGTACGGTGGGTAAGTATGTATATCAGACTTGATTCTGTGGAAAAAGTTAAAAATTTTGTAAATAGCATTCAGTCATGCGAAGGAGAAATTGACCTGATTTCGGGGCGGTATGAGGTTGATGGAAAGTCTCTGCTTGGGGTGTTCAGCCTGGATCTGACCAAACCGATTGAGGTCCGTGTACAGAAAGGCGATCAGTCCGGGCGGTTAGAGGAGATGCTGTGTCGTTACAGTACCTGATTTTTCACCAAATTTTCATGTTTTCTTTATACACTGCACTCTTAAAAGACGATATAATAGAGTGGTCAAAAGAGAAAACGTATTGGAGAGATAATAGCATGAAAATAGAAAAGTATTTAGAACAGGCAAAAGAACAATTCATTCGCGACAGTTTATTATCCGATGAATTTTTAGACCGGATGCAGGCAAATATCCAGCCGATTGAAAGCCATATGGCGTATTACCGCTGTGCGATTATGGAGGTAGAGACGAAGTTTAAGGTTTTAAATGAACAGTTCTCTCTGCAGTATGACCGTAATCCGATTGAGTCCATAAAAAGCCGTACCAAATCCATGGACAGTATTTTAAAAAAGGTGCGCAGAAAAAATATCCCGCTGAATCTTGAGGCGATTGAAGAAGAGATCAAGGATATCGCAGGTGTCCGTGTTGTATGTTCCTTCCCGGAGGACATTTATATGCTGGCAGAATGTCTTTTGCAGCAGGACGATGTTACATTGATCGAGAAGAAGGATTATATCAAAAATCCAAAGGAGAGTGGTTACCGAAGCCTGCATCTGATCGTTGAAATTCCGATTTTCCTGGAAAACGAGAAACGTCCGATGAAGGTGGAGGTGCAGCTTCGGACGATAGCAATGGATTTCTGGGCAAGTCTTGAGCATAAGCTTCGTTATAAGAAGGATATTCCAGAGGATGAGGCAGAGCAGCTTGCAATTGAGCTTCAGGAATGCGCGCAGATCAGCGCAGCACTTGATACACGCATGGAAAACATAAGAAACCGTATGAACAGCGAGGAATTCCGCAGAAAGGCAGCAGAGCAGAAGGAACGGTCAATCCAGTCAATTGCGGCTGGAAGACCGATTCCAAAACTGCTGGAGAATCTGTAAAAGCCGATGCTGCTTTGGCTTTTGAAGATCAGATCCGCATCATGCCTGACATAATACAAGCTCCGGCGGCACCGTGTGTCAGAACCTCGGAAAGCCTTGGACAGAGAATCGAATCTGCCTTTGGCATACCAGATGGATTGGATAATCTGGCAGGGATTGGTGCGGCTTCTAACTGGATTCCGCCGATTGCATAGACTGGGATGGAAACGGAGCTGCATACATCTTCGAGAAAAGAGAGCCCTCTTGGGGGAAGCCCCATCTTGCAGTCTGTGGCATAGATATGCCCGGCAGTAAGATAGGAAGCACCGAGCTGTTCTGCTTCGATGGCATCTTCTACGGAATGTACCGATGTTCCAATGATCTGAAAATCAGCCAGAATGCAGCTGTTTTGTGGAAGGTGGGAACTGCGGTCCGGTGTGTGCGGTTTCCCAGCATGCGCGGTTGTATCCGCTGCAAGTTTCCGAAGAAGAGGAAGAGGCAGATGGAGATATGGCGCATGCAGTGTCCGTGCAGCAGAGACAAAGCTGTGCAGGATGCACGGAACCTCATATTCTTTACAGATCGCAAGAGCCTGATCTGCCAGAAGAAGATATTCTTCTTCCGGCAGATCTTTTTCTCTTAAGATGACAGCCCCCGGGTGAAGCGAACAGATCCGGTGAAGCTGTTCATTAAGTGGGCGGCTGCACAGATGGCGGTTGGTAATTGCAATGAGTTTATTGGAATTATACATAAATATAGTCACTCATGACCGGCTGTAGTCCATTCGAAAGCAGTGCGCGATATACTTCATCAACACTTCTTCCATCCGAGATCTCGAACTGGTCATCTCCCTTATCTTCGATTTCTTCTACATGGCTTCCGATTCCAGTGCTCACACCGGCAGAAATCTTCGTTGCAGCAATGCTTACAAGATTGTCACGGACACGCGCATTTTCCCTCGTGGATACGGTAATGCTTGCAAATGGCATAAACAGGCGGTAAGCACATACAACCTGAAGCAGCTGTCTCTCATGCACATCCTTTGGATTGATGCGGTCATTGTTGATGATCGGACGAAGTCTTGGGCAGGAGAAAGCGATTTCTGCATGGGGATATTTCTTCTGAAGCAGATATGCATGGTATCCGGTTGCAAAGGCATCCTTACGGAAGTCATCGAGACCGAGCAGCGCAGCGAAGCCGACACCGCGCATACCACCCTTTAACGCACGTTCCTGTGCATTTACGCGGTATGGGAAAATACGTTTGTGACCGGCAAGGTGGAGTGTTTCGTATTTGTCGGAATTGTAGCTTTCCTGAAAAACGGTTACGTAGTCGGCACCGCATTCATGCAGGTAGGCATATTCATCGGAATTCATCGGGTATACCTCAAGTCCGATTACTTTAAAATATTTTCTTGCAATTTTACATGCTTCTCCGATGTAGGCAACGTCGGACATTTTCCGGCTTTCCCCGGTTAAGATCAGAATTTCCTGAAGTCCGGTATCTGCGATCGCTTTCATTTCCAGCTCGATCTCTTTGGCGTTTAATTTCGCGCGGTTGATCTTGTTATGGCAGTTGAAGCCGCAGTAAATGCAGTAATTTTCGCAGTAGTTGGAAATATAGATCGGGGTAAACATATAAACGCTGTTACCGAAGTGCTTTCTTGTCTCTTTCTGGGCTGCCTGTGCGATTTCCTCAAGGAAAGGCAGGGCGGCAGGGGATAACAGTGCCTTAAAATCCTCCGGTGTCCGGTTATCATGTGCGAGCGCGGCACGCACATCAGCAGCCGTATAGTTGTCGTAATCATAGGCTTCCATGGAGGAGATTACCTGATCCATGACATCGGATTCGAGTACCTCCATGCCAGGCAGATATTTCATGTGATCAATGCGGTTTTTCTTCATATCCTCAAGGATCACTTCATTTACAATACTATCATTAAAATGCTCATCTTTGGAAAGGGCAGCAGATTGTGTCATTTGTTTTTATCCTTCTTTCTAATTATGATTATACGGTGTGGCGGTTAGTCGCGCAGGAATCCGGTAAGCGGGGAGGATGCGCTTGCACCTTTTTCGAGTGTACGGCCAAGACCGGCAAGGTATGCGCTTCTTCCGGCTTCAATCGCCTTTTTGAAGGCTTCTGCCATAAGCCGGACGTCACCTGCGGTTGCAACGGCAGTATTTGCCATAACAGCGGAAGCACCCATTTCCATTGCTTCACATGCCTGGGATGGACGGCCGATACCGGCATCTACGATAATCGGAACATCGATCTCATCAATCAGGATCTGGATAAATTCCTTTGTACACAGTCCTTTGTTGGAGCCGATTGGAGCAGCGAGTGGCATAACACTTGCAGCACCGGCATTTACAAGGTCTCTTGCAGCATTCAGGTCCGGGTACATATATGGCATAACAACAAAGCCTTCTTTTGCAAGAATTTCCGTTGCTTTGATCGTCTCGTAATTATCCGGAAGCAGATATTTGGTATCGTGCATGATCTCCACTTTAACAAAGTCTCCACAGCCAAGCTCGCGGGAAAGTCTTGCGATGCGGACCGCCTCGTTTGCATTTCTTGCACCGGAGGTGTTTGGCAGGAGCGTTACATTGTCCGGGATGTAGTCTAAGATATTAGCGAGTCCGCCCTCGTTTGCACGGCGGAGCGCCAGTGTGATGATCTGGGCATCTGCCTTTTCAATGCAGGCTTTTACAAGATCAAGTGAAAATTTTCCAGATCCTAGGATAAAGCGGGAGGTAAACTCATGTCCTCCAAGAATTAATTTATCGTTGTTCATAGTTTGATTGTCCTTTCTGTTGTGTAAATAAATTGGTGTTTCCGTAATCGTTGCGGCGTTGAATTTTGCTGAATGATGCGGGGCACAAGGTCTGATTTATGCGCCTCCACCCATAAAGCTTAGAATTTCAACGACATCTCCATCCTTTAAGATGGTATGCTCATATTGATCCTTTTGCAGGATTTCTTCATTCAGCTCGACAACGACATGTGCAGGCTTGTAATTCCGCTGATTCAGGTACTCCGTCAGCGACAGCCCAATTGCATCCATTGCGTCTTTTCCGTTAATTCTTAACATGGCATTCCTTTCCGGATAAATAAAAAAGAGCTCACAAAGTAATACACCCGCGGTGGTGTACCCCTTCATGAACTCTGTTCACTCTCGTTTATCCATATTGACTCTTGTTTCAAAGTATACGCCTG
>CAKRLN010000105.1 GCA_934359535.1 uncultured Lachnospiraceae bacterium | reverse complement strand
GTCCATCATCGCCCATTTCCCATGTAAGACCTTCCGGACCACATGCTCCACCGGTCTGTGTTGCACTCATCTGGATTCCTTCCGGACTGTATAACCAGTCGATAAAGTCTGCAAGTCTCTGTGGATCCTGTGCCTTACTTCCGATCATAATTGCATTTGTCATCTTTCCTTTTGGATATCCGCCATATCCAAGGCACTGCATATCATCGATCACTGCGGACTGGAAGCCTTTGCCTGCTGCAAGATTATCGTTGGTGTTATAGTAACCTGCTCCAAGCCATGGCCATAAGGAGTAAAGAACCTGTCCATCTGTATATTTGCTTGCTAAGGTATCGAAGTTCTGAGTTGTAGACTCTGGATCAACAAGACCTCTCTGGTTTGCTTCATACATAAAGTGAAGTGCTTTAACATAAGCAGAATCATCATCAATTATGCTTTGAAAGTCAGATCCGTCTGCCTTTCCAAGTGCAAATCCAGACATCTCACGGTATCCATATAATGCTGCAAGACCTATTGCATTCTGCATGGTTGCACCATCCCAGTCTTTGAACCAGGAGAACATATATGTCTTTTTCCCGGAATCACTGGTTTGCTGTGCTGCCATCATCTGCTCTCCGACATCTAAAAGATCCTCAAGCGTTGACATTCCCGGATATCCGATTGCTTTATAAACATCCCAGCGAAGGGAAGGTGCATTGGTCGGATCGGATGCCTCGGATGGCTGTGTCGGATCACCCTCTGTGATCTCACTTGGAACTGCCCATGTTCCGTCTACACCAGCAAGCTCGCTGCACTCTTTGATTGCATCGCTGTACTGTTTTAAGTTATCACAATCGGTAATCAGGTCAGTCATATCATATAACAGGTCTGCCTGAACCATATCCTTTAATTTACTTGAATCTGCATTGATCAGGATTAAATCACCAAGGTTACCATTTGCAGAACGTGTCTGGTATAAGGTATCCCCGCCTCCGGCTACGTTTGGTGCAATAATGTTTAATTCCATATTGAACTTGTCTTTTACAACCTTTGCAAACCATCCGGACTGAATTCCCTGGAAGTTTGCCTGGGAATCATATACATCGACCGTAATAAAGTCTTCGTATGGTCCTCCATGCTCTGAATTTTTGGATGATGTCTTTTTATTTCCACCATCGCTTCCGCAGCCTGCAAAGAGTGTTGCGGTCATTGCTCCAACAAGAGCAATGCTTGTCATTTTTTTCAGTGTGTTTCTCTTCATAAAACCCTCCTTATAATCTATATCAACCCTTGACTGATCCGATCATAATACCTTTTACAAAGTATTTCTGGAACATTGGGTAGATAAACAAAATTGGTAACACAACGATAACGGAGATCGTCATACGGATTGAGGTTGGTGTCTGCGTTGTCGCAATGTTTGCAACCGATGCGGCATTTCCCGTCGATTTTACCATGGAAGCAAGTGAGCTTGCCTGGTTAATATATGTATAGAGCAGGTACTGTAACGAATACAGCTTCTGATCAGTAATGTAGATTAATGTATCCTGGAAAGAGTTCCACTGTCCAACTGCAGCCCAGATCGCGATGGTCGCAAGAATTGGTTTGCTGGTAGGAAGGATAACCTTAAAGAAGATTGTTAAAATTCCTGCGCCATCAATCTCTGCTGCTTCCTGAAGCGAACGTGGAATCGATTCTACATAGGTTTTTACCATAATTACGTTAAACGGCTGAACGATTGCCGGGATAATATATACCCAGAAGGTATTGGTCAGATGCAGGGTCTTCATTGTCATAAACATTGGAATTAATCCTGCATTAAAATACATCGTTACAACAAGGAGACGGTACCATAATTTTCTGTGCCACATCTTCTCTTGTGTGAACATAAATCCAAGGTAAGCAGATGCAATTACGGTGCACGCGGTTCCGATCACGGTTCTTCCTACGGATACGAGTGCTGCGGTTCCGATACCGCTCATCTTAAATACTTCTTTGTAATTCTGGAAATGGATCTGTCTTGGAATCAGATTGATCATTCCGTTGTTGCTTAAGTCATTCGCACTGATCGAGTTAATGATCAGATAATAGAAAGGATAAGCACAAATAATCGTAATCAGTGCAAACACAAGATAGTTTACAATATTAAACGCATGGTCTGCTTTGCTGAGTTTGATTTTATTTTTCTTGGCAGTTTCTGCTTGCATGTTCTTTCTCCTTTCCTTTTATACGATGGTCTCGCCACGTGTCTTCTTCGATGCGAAGTTTACGATCCACAATAAGGTTACGCTGACTGCACTCTTTAAAATACCGATCGCCGTTGCAAGTGATAGGCTCTTTCCAGTCATACCAATGTTATAAACATAAAGGTCAAGCACCTGAATGGATGCCTTGTTAAATGAGTTCTGGAATACGTAGTACTGATCCATACCATTGTTTAAGAAGTTTGCAATAGATAACATCAGCATTACGAAGTAGGTTGGAAGAATGGATGGAATCGTAATATTTTTAATGATTGCCCATCTTCCGGCTCCGTCAACCCTGGCAGCCTCAAACATTTCCTGATCGATGCCTGCGATTGCTGCAAGGTACATGATTGCACCCCATCCAAGTCCTTTCCAGGTGGACCAGAGGATCATCTTAAACCAGATGTGATCGCCGCTGTCCAGAAACTTGATCGGCTCTGTGATCAGTCCTAACTGCTCTAATACGGAGTTTGCCATACCAGTTGTAGAGAACAAGCTGAATGCTACTGCATATACCAAGGTCCAGCTGATGAAGTTTGGCAGTGTGGTAAGTGTCTGTACCAGGTTTTTGAACCATTTGCACTTGATCTCATTTAAAAATACTGCAAAGATTACTGGTAAGAATGATGTTGCGATTCCGAGTAAGCTCATCGCAAATGTGTTTTTCATTACCTGGATTAACTGTGCCACCTGTGTGCTGTTGCTGAATAATGTCTTAAACCATTTCAGCCCGACGAACTGGCACTGCGAAAGCTTCAGTGGTGCTCTGTAATCATAGAATGCGTAAATCCATCCGTGTAATGGAAAATAAGAAAACATAAATGTTAAAATCAGGAATGGCAGAATCAGAAGAAATAACTTCCTGCCCTCTGCCGCGTTCCGGTTTTTCCGTTTCGCTTTACCTGACGAAGTAGATGACTTTTTTGCCCTTGTCATATTTGGTACCTCCCTTTTGATTTAACAAGAGTTTACCATTCTGCTTCGGTTTTAAATACCATGAAAATTTCAGATAGATTTCAGAGAAAATTAGATTTTTTCGGTATTTTTAAGAAAATCGCGAAAAAATCTTGTATCCAGCCTCTATTTTTTATGGTAATTGACCATTTTTTGTTCGTATTTTACCATTTTTATCTGTAATCTGCCATGTAACCGTACCATTTTCCCATTGGATATCAATGGTGCGGTTATCGGTCAGACAAAGTCCCTTTACCTGTCCGCATTTCCACTCTGCCGGAATCGCAGGAAGAACCGTAACCTCTCCATCCAGCTCCTGCACAAACATCTGTGCCATTGCCATCGTTCCGGCAAAGTTCGCATCAATCTGGAACGGCGGATGGCTCGTCCACAGATTCGGGCAGATCGATTTTGTGAGAAGCGTTTTCATATACTGATATGTCTTTTCGCCGTCACCAAGCACCGCAAAGAGATTTGCAATCCACGCACAGCTCCAGCCGGTATGTCCCCCACCGTGGGAAAGCCTGTATTCGATTGCGTTTTTACACGCTTCCTTTAATCTTGCATCCTTACGGAATTCCAGGCCTGGAAAAAGCCCATATGCATGCGAAATGTGTCTGTGCCCCGGCTCTGTCTCTTCAAACGGATAAATCCACTCCAAAAGCCTGCCATCTTCCCCAATCTGATATGGCACAAGCTTTGCGCGGCATTCCCCAATCATGGAAAGCAGCTGCTCCGCGGTCACATCTGTGTCCCATTCTTCTGTTTTGTGGCTGCATGCCGGTTTTTTCACAGTCTGCGTCTGCTTATTTCTCCCCAGACGCTCAAGCTCCCGGTATGCAAGCTCAAATTCATCAAAAATCTCACGGATGATCGTCATATCCATCGTACATCCCATGCTGATCGGAGATGCCCCCTCCTTTGTCTGGAACTGGTTCTCCGGGGATGCCGAAGGGCAGGTAACATACTGTCCGTCATATTCCACCAGCCAGTCCACAGCAAAAAGCGCTGCCTCCTTTAAAATCGGATATACCGTCTCCTCCAGAAAATCCGGATCCTTTTTATATTCATACATGCGCCAGAGTGTTTCACACATCCACTGGCCCGAAAGCACGAAAAATGCATACAGCGAACTTCCTTCTACACCGCCCTTTGTCCCATAGCGCACACCAACCGGATTCGTGATCCGCCAGTAATCGGTATTATGCCCGACACAAAAGCCCCGGCAGCCAAAATGCACCTGTGCCGTCTTTTTCCCCGCCTTGGAAAGTTCAAAAAGCAGCCTTACATACGGCTCCATGCATTCCGAAAGCCCACAGACAAGCGCCGGCCAGTAGTTCATCTCCACATTGATATTCGTAGTGTAGTTTGCGCTCCACGGCGCACGCATCTCCCAGTTCCAGATGCCCTGCAAATTAGCAGCCTCCGTGCCTTCCCTCGATGAAGAAATGAGCAGATACCTTCCATACTGGAAAAACAATGCAAACAGTGCCGGATCGTCTTTTCCTTCTGAAAGCCGCTTCAAACGCTCATCCGTTGGAAGCTTTCTTTCATCGCCAAGCCACAGCTTCACGCTGGAATAAAGCTTCTTATAATCTGCCTGATGCCGGGCTTTTAGCTTCTGATAGCTCTTTTTTATTTCCGGGATTGCAGCAACCATCTGTGGTTCTTCCCGGTCTCCGCTTGCCGCCATAAGTGCCGCCTCAAAAACAGTAGCATCCAAGATCAAAAGCTCCTTTGTCTCTTCCTTCCATTCCACGGTTCCATCCGTATGAAGAATCTGAAGCTTTGTCTGAAAACGGATGCCCTTCTCTCCCCAGATGACTGGATCACTGCTATCAAGATAGGAAGGCTCTACATGCTCCGGACACTGCCCCCACATGCAGATTCCTGTGGTCTGCTGCTTCTTAACCATTTCCATTCCGGCAGCATCCATGGATGCCTCGGCTTCACCCACAACCGCTGAAATAACCGGGCAAAGCTCACTTGTAAACCGGATCGCATAGCTTACTGGCTTTTCGCTTGTATACTGTATCCCGATCAGATGGTCCGGATAGCTTGCAAAGTATTCCCTTGTAAAGTGGCATCCATTCTGGATATAGCTTACTGTCCCGGTTCCCTCATCAAGATCCAGCACGCGTCGGTAATCCTCGCAACCGCCTTCTGCATCTACACGGATGCTAAGATTTCCCATCGGGAGATAATTCTCCCCGAATTCGCCAAGCAGATGTTCTTCTGTCATCTTTGCTGCCTTTTTATAATGTCCTGCAAAGATCTCCTTTCGAACCGGTTCCAGATATGGATAGGCTTCGTAATTGTTTGTATCACGCTTTACCCCGGACCAGAGTGTATCCAGGTTTAATCCGAGAAGCTCCTCCGGTATGGTTCCCCAGATCATGGCACCAAGGCTTCCATTCCCAATCGGATGCACCTCTTCCCAGCGCGTGGCTGGCTTTTTGAACCAGATCAGATTCCTTTCCTGCTCCATATCCTATTCCCCGCTTACTGCAACGCGCAGCCAGTCCTTTACAAGTGGAAGCCAGCTCTGGCATTCCTTCTGTACACCATAGCCCTCTTTGGTTGCTGCAAGCGCATCGCAGGTGGAAAGTCCATGTCCTCCGACCGGATACATATGAAATTCTACCGGAATGTCATACTGCTTCATTGCCTGCATAAAAAGCCATGAATTTTCTACCGGAACGCAGTCATCGGTATAGGTATGCCATAAAAATGTTTTTGGTGTATCTGCATTCACCTGCTTTTCCAGCGAATTTAAGGCCAGCATTTCTTCGGTATACTGATTCTTTAAAAGTGCCTCAAAAGATCCCCGGTGCGCATATTCGCCGGAGGTGATCACCGGATAACATAAGATCATGCCTGCCGTCTTTAACATTTCACTGTCGCAGCCAAGCTTATCTGCAATCCATTTCTGTTTCCAGAATACCCCGACACTTGCTGCAAGATGACCGCCTGCGGAGCATCCCTGAATAAAAATATGGTCGGTATCCACCTTCCATTCCTCACTGTGCTCCCGGATGAGCTTTAATGCTGAATATGCCTCAAGCAGTGCGGTCGGATATTCTGCCGGTGCCACCGAATATCTTAAAATTCCAACGTAATAGCCCATTGCTGCAAACTGCATGGCAAGCGGATCTGCCTCTCTATCTGAGGTCATTCCATAACCGCCTCCCGGACAGAGCAGAATAAATGGTCTTTTTTCAATTCCGATCTCCGGAGATTCCTCCCAGAGAATCGTGTGTAACCGTGCATATGGCAGGGAGCCCTCCACCTGGATCTGAAATTGTTCTGTAATCATAGTTTTACCCCTTTCTGTAGTATCCCTTCTAATTGCAAAATTCCCAAATTTCTCAAAGATTGTTCAAAATGACAAAAATCTTCGAAGACACGCTTCCGCTACGTGTCGCTCGCAACGGTACATAAGCGGCTAAAAAACACCCGCTAAGTACCGGCGGCTCCCCAGTGTCTTCTTAATCTTTTTGTCATTTTTCCCAATCCAATGAACTTTTTCTATGAATTTTGCAATTGCCTGATACTTCTATCCTATCTATCATACACGAATCTGTCTCAAATTTCCTACCCGAATTATTTGTGATTTTTACCCCAAAAAATATTACAGTCCGCACATCATCCACAAAAAAATACAGGTACCGGGAGCGTCTGTCTCCAGTACCTGTATCCATCGTAAAGCTGCCTGCCATATGCTGATTTCTTCTGCTACGTGTCCACTTCTACCACATAAATCTAGTTCTCTTTACAAAACACCAGTTCACCCTGGTACATCAAAAGCCTGAGGTTGACCATTTTTTTGATCTGGGCAAGGCTTCGTTTACTGCCACCGGCAAAAACTGCGATATTTGCCCATGCCGTATTCTTCTCTTTTTCGTCCTCTCCTGGATTTCTACTCTGATTCTGTGCTTCTGCTCTCTCATCATCTGCCGTATGAAAGGTAAAAAGAACTGTGTTCTCAAACCGCAGTACCTCAGTGTCAACTCCAAGATATGGTGCAACCTCTTCCTTCGTTCCAACAC
>CAKRLN010000104.1 GCA_934359535.1 uncultured Lachnospiraceae bacterium | reverse complement strand
TGAGATAGCGCCTACTGGGCACTCTCCAGCACATGTTCCACAGCTAACGCATGAATCAGAAATAACGTATGCCATAGTAAATTCCTCCTTTAAAATAATGATCATTATCTCGTCTTAATGACTATCCTCATTGTAGTACAAAAATTGTAGAAATACAAGTCTTGTTGGGAGTTGTATTCAATTTGGAACAATGTTAATAAAATAACAAATTATGGAAACTCTGACTAATTTCCAATTGAAATCCGTATATTTTTGTTTAATCTGTCAATTAACTATGATATAATATAATGAACGTAGCGAAATTATATCAGACGCGGAGTGCGAAGCACTTTCAGGCTTGGTACGGTATAATCAGGAAGGTGTAGAAGACTTGTGAAAACAGAAATAGTAAAAATAGATCCCATGCATATTGATGAAGATGTGCTGGCACGGGCCGGACATTTTATTGCAGAGGGAGAACTTGTTGCATTTCCAACAGAGACGGTATACGGACTTGGTGGGGATGCATTAGATCCTGAGGCAGCGAAAAAAATTTACGCGGCAAAGGGAAGACCGTCCGATAACCCTCTCATTGTACATATTGCAGAATTTAATGATCTTGAGCGGATTGCAAAGGAGCTTCCGCCACAGGCAAAAAAGCTTGCTGACAGATTCTGGCCGGGACCGCTTACAATGATCGTATGGAAGAATGATCAGGTTCCTTATGCGACAACTGGTGGTATGGATACGGTTGCGGTCCGGATGCCGAACCATCCGGTAGCATTAGAACTGATCAGAAAGAGTGGATGCCTGATTGCAGCACCGAGTGCAAATACATCTGGAAGACCAAGTCCGACAGAGGCAGCACATGTGGCAGAGGATCTGGATGGAAAGATTGCAATGCTCATAGATGGTGGAGAGGTTGGAATTGGGATTGAATCCACAATCATTGATCTTACGGAAGATGTTCCAATGATTTTAAGACCCGGATATATTACCCCGGAAATGCTATCAGAGGTTCTTTCTGAGAAGGTTATGATTGATCCAGGAATTATTGCGGCAGATGATACAAGAAAACCGAAGGCTCCCGGAATGAAGTATAAGCATTATGCACCAAAGGCAGAACTCATTCTTGTTGAAGGAGAGCAGGAGGCTGTTACCGCGCGGATTAATTCCCTTGTAGAAGAACAGAAACAAAAAGGCAGAAAGACTGCAGTGATTGCAGCCAGCGAAACAAGGGAACACTATCATGCAGATGTTGTTTTGTGCATTGGAAGTCGTGCAGATGAAGATTCAATCGCAAAACATCTGTATAAAATATTAAGAGACTGTGATGAACTTAAGGTAGATGAAATCTATTCCGAAAGCTTTAAAACACCGCGGATCGGACAGGCAATCATGAACCGTCTGTTAAAGGCGGCAGGACATCAGGTCATCCATGTATAGGAAATGATGGAGAAGAAAACGAAGAAGATGTATAACAGAATTATTTTTGTCGGACAGAGCGGAACCTGTAGAGAGCCGATGGCTGCTGGGATTTTAAAGGATTTTACATTGAAGCATCCAGTCGAAATTTTAGCAAGAGGACTTGTTGTTCTTTTTTCAGAGCCGATGAATCAGAAGGCGGAAGCGGTGCTCATAAGCAATGGCATAACGATGGAGAATTTTATTTCTGTGCAGCTATCAGAAGAAGATCTGACAGAGGATACTTTGGTGCTTGCGATGGAAAATACCCAGAAGGAGAAGATTCTTGAGCAGTATCAGCCAGCAGATCCGGATAATATTCAGGTACTTACAGAATTTACAGGAGATGAGCTTGAAATTTTAGATCCGTATGGAGGAACCCTGCAGGCATATGGATTATGTTATGAGACACTGCGCAAGACGATCCGAAAATTAGCAAATATTTTAAATGAAGGAGAATAGCATATGTCAAAAGTGGTAGTTATGGATCACCCGTTGATCCAGCATAAGATTGGAATTATGAGAAAAGCAGATACCGGATCAAAGGAATTCCGTACATTGGTAAGTGAGGTTGCAATGCTTGAGTGTTATGAAGCAACAAGAGACCTTGAGCTTATTGACGTTGAGATTGAGACACCGATCTGTACAACAACAGTGAAAGAGTTAAAGGGGAAGAAGCTTGCGATCATCCCAATTTTAAGAGCTGGGCTTGGAATGGTAGATGGAATTCTTGAGATGATTCCGGCAGCAAAGGTTGGACATATTGGAATGTATCGTGATCCGGAAACAGCGGAACCGGTAGAATATTATTGCAAGCTTCCAGAGGATTGTGCAAACCGAGAAGTATTTGTCGTAGATCCAATGCTTGCAACTGGAGGATCTGCTGCAGCAGCAATCCAGATGTTAAAGGATAAGGGTGTGAAAAATATTCACTTTATGTGTATTATTGCAGCTCCGGAAGGGGTAAAACGCTTACAGGAAGAACATCCGGATGTGGATATTGTAATTGGAGCACTGGATGATCATCTGAATGAACACAAGTATATTGTTCCAGGACTTGGAGATGCAGGAGACCGCATTTTCGGAACAAAATAATGACAGTCATGACAGAGGTGACAGTATGGCAGGGACAACAAAGAGACAAGATTATATTAGCTGGGACGAATATTTTATGGGTGTGGCAATGCTCTCAGGTATGCGGTCGAAGGATCCGAATACACAGGTTGGAGCGTGCATTGTAAGTCCGGAGCATAAAATTCTGTCAATGGGCTATAATGGTTTTCCATCCGGATGTTCTGATGATGAATTCCCATGGTGCAGAGAGGGCGAGGACAACAAGTATTTCTATACGACGCACAGTGAGCTCAATGCCATATTAAATTACCGGGGCGGAAGCCTTGAGGGCGCGACGATGTATGTTACGCTTTTTCCATGCAATGAGTGTGCCAAGGCGATTATTCAGGCAGGAATAAAAGAACTTATTTATGCAGATGATAAATATGAGCATACCATGTCAGTCATTGCTTCCAAGAAAATGCTTCGTGCAGCCGGTGTTGGATTCAAACAATATGAATACACCGGACGGAAGATTGAGATGACATTATGAAGCAGAACAACAGGCAGGTCTGGGATTCACTTGTACTCATTTTCCAGTTTGGGATCAATATGATCGTTCCAATTCTGATGTGCACGTTTTTGGGTGTATGGATTGGGAAAAAATTTGATATTCTGTGGATTGTCATACCTCTCTTTTTTATGGGAGCGGTCGCAGGCGGCCAGAATATCTACCGAATGTCCAAACGGCTGTTTGAGACAAAAAGTGAAAAAGGTAAGAAAAAGAATGTTAAGAAGAATGAATGATGCTTTACCGGGACTCGTTGCAGGGATTTTTCTCTATGGGTTTTTGATCCAATTTACCGGAGTCTGGTTTGTGGAAGATAAATTCCACTATTCGACCGGACTCTGGACCGGGATTGCTGCGGCAGTTGGTATGGCGATCAATCTAGCTACCGTGATACGTGATTCGGTGGAAATGGAAGCAACCGAACACGCAAACCGCAGAATTATCACAAAGTCTGTATTGCGCTACATTATCGTGGTAATTCTGTTTTTTATTTTGGGCTATTTTAAGCTGGGGAATCTGTTTACCGCATTTATCGGGGTATTCGGTCTGAAGGTATCCGCGTATCTTCAGCCGGTGTTTTACCGTATTACAGGCAGACGATCCGCAGGGAGTAACGCTCCCGAAAGATAAAAATAGTAGAATTATATAAGGAGGTGATTTTGTGAATCAAGCAATTTTATTGTCCTCTAGTGCCGATGATATCGATTTTATGATACATGGGATATATTCGTTTCATTTGTTCGGGCAGGAGATCTGGATTACAACCTCACATGTGTGTATTCTGATCGTTATGGCAGCGATTCTGATTTTTGCGATTGCTGCAAACCGTAAGCTGGCACATGCTACAGAGATACCGGATGGATTTCAGAATGTTATTGAGCTGATTGTAGAAAAGCTTGATGGAATGGTCAGTGGGACGATGGGCAAATGGGCTCCAAAGTTTGTGAATTATATCAGTACGATCTTTATTTTTATACTGATGAGTAACATATCGGGGTTATTTGGCTTAAGACCGCCGACAGCAGATTATGGTACAACGTTTGCACTTGGACTGATCACGTTTTTCCTGATCCACATTAACCAGTTCCGGTATCAGAGTGGAAAACAGATCTGGAAGGATATGTGCTCACCATTACCACCATGGCTGCCAATCTGGTTCCCGATTAACTTAATCAGTGAGATTGCAGTACCAATTTCGCTGTCACTGCGTTTGTTCGCAAATGTATTATCAGGAACGGTTATGATGGCACTTGTATATGGTCTGCTTGGATGGATCGCAGTGATCTGGCCGGCAGCACTTCACGTATATTTCGATCTGTTCTCCGGAGCGATCCAGACATACGTATTCTGTATGCTGTCAATGACATATATCGCACAGGCGTGTGATGCAGAGGAATAACAGTAAGAAGAAGGCAATGAACAAATAACAAGAATTTATATTAGGAGGTTCTACAATATGAATATTACAGGACAGGATTTAATCAGAGCATGCTCCGCAATTGGTGCAGGATTAGCAGTTATCGCAGGTATCGGACCTGGTATTGGACAGGGTATCGCAGCAGGTTATGGTGCATCTGCGGTAGGACGTAACCCAGGTGCAAAGGGTGATATCATGTCTACCATGCTTTTAGGACAGGCCGTAGCAGAGACAACCGGTCTTTATGGTCTGCTTGTAGCAATGCTTTTACTCTTCGTAAAACCATTAGGCTAAAAAGAACATGATTTGGATTACGCTGATAAGCGGAACCAATCAAGTGGAAAGGAGAGTTAAGATTGCTCGCACAGGAATATTTAAGACTTTTTAATCTTGATGCCCAGCTGCTATTCGACACAGCGACACTGGCTATTTCCATCTTTGTATTATTTCTGTTGTTATCATATCTTCTGTTTAATCCGGCAAGAAAGCTGTTAAAAGACAGACAGGACCGGATCGAGGGTGATATCCGATCAGCGGAGACAGACAAAGAGGCTGCGAAGGCATTAAAGGCTGAGTACGAAGCAAAGCTTAAGGACATCAATAAAGAAGCGGAAGCAATTCTTGCTGAGGCGCGTCAGAAGGCGCTGAAAAATCAGGCAAAGATCGAAGCCGATGCAAAGGAAGAGGCTTCCCGTATCGTAAAAAGAGCACAGGCTGAGGCTGAGCTTGAGAAGAAGCATGCAATGGATGATGTAAAACAGGAGATGATCCAGATTGCATCGATGATGGCTGCAAAGGCTGTATCTGCAGCGATTGATACAAATATCCAGGATGCTCTTGTAGATGAGACATTAAAAGAGATAGGTGAATCGACATGGCAAAGCAGGTAAGTGCAGTATATGGAGATGCATTATTTGCAGCAGGGTCAGAGGATAACCGCCTGAACGAATTATCTGAGGAGGTCAGAGTGGTATCACAGGCAATGCTTGAGAATCCGGATCTTAGCAAAATAATGAATCATCCAAAGATCGATAAAGAAGAAAAAATCAAAATGATCGAAGACATTTTCAGTGGACATGTTTCGGGAGAGCTGACAGGTCTGATGTGTCTTTTGGTGGAAAAAGGCCACTATAAGGATATGCAGAAGGTATTTGCGTATTTTACTGCAAAGGTAAAGGAATACAATCATATCGGAACTGCATATGTGACCAGCGCAGTGGAGCTTTCTGACAGCCAGAAGGAAAACATAGAGAAGCGTTTGTTAGAGACAACCGCATATGTTCAGTTCGAAATGCATTATAATGTCGATGCCGCAATTATTGGCGGCCTGATCATTCGAATCGGGGACCGCGTTGTAGACAGCAGTGTGAAGACAAAGCTGGCAAGGCTGACCCGTGAATTATCCCAAATACAGTTGAAAGCAGGTGAATGCGCTCCATGAATTTAAAACCAGAAGAGATCAGCTCAGTGATCAAAGAGCAGATTAAACGATATGCTTCCCAGCTCGAAGTTGCCGATGTCGGAACTGTTATTCAGGTAGCCGATGGTGTTGCACGTATCCATGGTCTTGAGAATGCAATGCAGGGTGAGCTTTTAGAGTTCCCAGGAGAAGTTTATGGAATGGTATTAAACCTTGAGGAAGATAACGTGGGTGCCGTACTGTTAGGCTCCCAGAGAAATATCAGCGAGGGTGATACCGTAAAAACAACTGGACGAGTTGTAGAGGTTCCGGTTGGAGATGCAATGTTAGGACGAGTTGTAAACGCGCTCGGACAGCCGATTGACGGCAAAGGTCCGATCGAGAGCAGCAAATTCCGTCAGGTAGAGAGAGTTGCATCGGGTGTTATCTCAAGAAAATCCGTAGATACCCCATTACAGACCGGTATCAAGGCAATTGACTCCATGGTACCGATCGGACGAGGACAGCGTGAGCTGATCATCGGTGATAGACAGACCGGTAAGACAGCAATCGCGCTCGATACGATCATCAATCAGAAGGGCAAGGGTGTAAAATGTATCTATGTTGCAATTGGACAGAAGGCATCCACCGTTGCAACAATCGTAAAAACCTTAGAGGAATATGGGGCAATGGCATATACAACGGTAGTGGCAGCTACCGCGAGTGAGCTTGCACCAATCCAGTATATTGCGCCATACTCCGGATGTGCGATCGGAGAGGAATGGATGGAGAACGGAGAGGACGTACTGGTTGTATATGACGATCTGACTAAGCACGCTGCCGCATACCGTACCTTATCCCTTCTGTTAAAGAGAGCACCGGGACGAGAGGCTTACCCGGGAGATGTATTCTACCTTCATTCCAGACTATTGGAGAGAGCGGCAAGACTTTCCGACAAGCTTGGCGGAGGATCGCTTACCGCACTTCCGATTATTGAGACGCAGGCTGGTGATGTATCCGCGTATATTCCGACAAATGTTATCTCTATCACCGATGGACAGATCTATCTGGAAACAGAGATGTTCAACTCCGGTTTCCGCCCGGCGATCAATGCCGGACTCTCGGTATCGCGAGTTGGAGGATCGGCACAGATCAAGGCAATGAAAAAGATCGCAGCACCGATCCGAATCGAGCTTGCACAGTACAGAGAGCTTGCAGCCTTTGCGCAGTTTGGTTCCGAGCTGGATGCAGATACCACAGAGAAGCTCCGTCAGGGAGAGCGAATCCGTGAGATCTTAAAGCAGCCGCAGTATCAGCCGATGCCGGTAGAGAAGCAGGTTATCATTATTTACGCAGCAACGAGAAAATATCTGATTGATCTTGCGGTCAGTGATGTGCTGCGTTTCCAGGATGAGCTGTTTGAATATATTGACACGAAGTATCCGGAGATTCCATCTGCAATTGCAGAGACAAAGCAGTTAGACGAGGATACGGAGAAGAAGCTTATTCAGGCAATCGAAGAATGCAAAGCGTCCTTTCAGAAATAATGGCAGAAAGTAGGTGGTAAAATGGCCTCCATGCGAGACATTAAGCGAAGAAAAAGCAGCATAC
>CAKRLN010000103.1 GCA_934359535.1 uncultured Lachnospiraceae bacterium | reverse complement strand
ATAGCGGAGGATGTTAGCCGACATCTGCGGAGGCTGGTTTCGCGAGGAATCAGTGAACTGGAGTGGTAACACGGGAATTTAGGTCTCGTCTTCATGTATATGGGGGCGGGGCTTTTTATTTGCTACAAGGTAATTATTCAGGAGGATGAATGAAATGAGCAATAAAGGAAAATTTTATATGACAACAGCGATTGCCTATACGTCTGGCAAGCCGCATATCGGAAATACGTATGAGATCGTGCTTGCGGATGCGATCGCAAGATACCGCCGTGCAGAGGGCTATGATGTCTATTTCCAGACGGGAACTGATGAGCATGGACAGAAGATTCAGGAGAAGGCTGAGGCTGCTGGAATCACACCAAAGGAATTTGTAGATGAGGTGTCCGGAGAGGTAAAACGGATCTGGGATCTGATGAATGCTTCTTATGATAATTTTATCCGTACAACAGATCATGACCATGAGAAATGTGTGCAGAAGATCTTTAAAAAGCTGTATGATCAGGGTGATATCTATAAAGGCTCTTATGAAGGCTTATATTGTACCCCATGTGAGTCATTCTGGACGGAATCCCAGCTTGTTGATGGCAAATGTCCGGACTGCGGGCGTGAGGTAAAGCCTGCAAAGGAGGAAGCATATTTCTTCAAAATGAGTAAATATGCAGATCGTCTGATTGACTATATCAATACACATCCGGACTTTATCCAACCTGTATCCCGTAAAAACGAGATGATGAACAACTTTTTACTTCCGGGGCTTCAGGATCTTTGTGTATCAAGAACGTCTTTCAGCTGGGGAATTCCGGTTGATTTTGATCCAAAGCATGTTGTCTATGTATGGCTGGATGCATTGACAAACTATATCACAAAGATCGGTTATAATCCGGACGGATCTTCGGAGCTTTTTAAGAAGAACTGGCCGGCAGATCTTCATCTGATCGGAAAGGATATTGTGCGTTTCCATACGATCTACTGGCCGATTTTCTTAATGGCACTTGATCTTCCATTGCCAAAACAGGTGTTTGGCCATCCGTGGCTGCTTCAGGGCGGGGAGAAAATGAGTAAGTCCAAGGGCAATGTGATCTACGCAGATGATCTTGTAGATCTGTTCGGTGTGGATGCGACACGTTACTTTGTACTGCATGAGATGCCATTTGAAAACGATGGTGTGATCACATGGGAACTTGTAATCGAGCGCTATAATTCCGATCTTGCAAATATTCTTGGAAACCTGGTAAACAGAACTGTTTCCATGAGCAACAAATATTTTGACGGCATCGTAAAGAGTACAGGAGCAACAGAGGCTGTGGATGCGGACTTAAAGGCTGTTGTGACCGGAACAAGAGCACGCACCGCGGAGAAAATGGAGAAGCTTCGTGTTGCAGATGCAATTACAGAGGTATTCGCCTTATTCCGCCGCTGCAACAAATACATTGACGAGACAACACCATGGGTACTTGCAAAGGACGAGGCAAAGAAGGATCGCTTAAGCGAGGTTCTTTATAACCTGACGGAATCGATTACAATCGGTGCAAGCCTGCTTCACAGCTTCCTGCCAGAGACCGCAGAAAAGATTGTAAAACAGTTCAATACTTCTCTTCGTGCATATGATGACTTAGATCAGTTTGGACTGTATGAGAATGGAACGAAGGTAACAGAGACACCGGAGATTTTATTTGTACGTCTCGATGCCAAAGAGGTAATGCCAAGAATCGAAGAGATCAAGGCTGCGCAGAAAGCAGAGTACGATGCAGAGCAGAAGAAGCTTGCCGGAGAGGCTGAGGAAGAAGAAGCAGGAATTGATATTGAGGCAAAAGAGGAGATCACCTTTGATGATTTCACGAAAATGCAGTTCCAGGTAGGTGAGATCATTGCATGTGAAGCAGTGGAGAAATCCAAAAAGCTGCTCTGTTCCCAGGTTAAGATTGGAAGCCAGGTAAAACAGATTGTTTCCGGAATCCGCAAATACTATTCACCAGAAGAAATGATTGGAAAAAAGGTTATGGTTCTTGTAAACTTAAAACCAGCAAAGCTTGCAGGTGTTCTTTCTGAGGGAATGCTGCTTTGTGCAGAGGATGCAGAGGGAAATCTTTCCCTGATGACTCCGGAGAAGTCCATGCCAAGCGGAGCAGAAATCTGTTAATTTACAAAAGAGCATAAGCGAGGTATCAGTTATGGAATATTTGGATATCGTAGATGAAAATGGTAACCCGACTGGGAAAACAGTGGAGAGGACCCAGGCGCACCGCGATGGAAGCCGCCACCGTACCTCCCATGTCTGGATCGTAAGAAAAAGAGAGGGAAGGATTCAGGTGCTTCTGCAGAAGCGCTGCGAGCAGAAGGACTCTTTTCCGGGCTGTTATGATATTTCCAGTGCAGGGCATATTCCGGCTGGCGCAGATTACGTGCCATCCGCAATCCGAGAGCTTTCAGAGGAGCTTGGACTTTCTGTAGAGCCGGCAGAGTTAATTGACTGTGGTCTGCATGATTTATCCGCAAGAGCTGCGTTCCATGGAGCGCAGTTTGTGGATAATCAGGTAAGCCGTGTCTTTCTTCTGTGGAAGGATGTCGAGATTTCCGAACTTACGCTTCAGAAAGAAGAACTTGAGAGTGTGATGTGGATAGATTTTGAGGAATGTGTGGATGCAGTAAAAAATAACAGAATCAAAAACTGCATTGATCCGGAGGAGCTTGCACTGATTAAGGAGCATTTTTGATGATTTTTGAAACACATGCACATTATGATGACGAGAAATTTGATACAGACAGAGAGACACTGATCGTAGAGCTCAAGGAAAAAGGAATCGAGCGTGTGATCAATGTCGGTGCTTCCATTGAAAGCACAAGGACAACGCTTGCGCTTGCGGAAAAATATGATTTTATATATGCGGCAGCAGGGGTTCATCCGAGTGATGTGGATGGATTGAATGAAAAGACGTTCGCATGGCTTAAGGAGCAGACGTCATGGGAGAAAACGGCTGCAGTCGGTGAGATCGGTCTTGATTATTACTGGGACAAAGAGCCTGAGGTACAGGAGAAGCAAAGATACTGGTTTAAGCGGCAGATGGAGCTTGCGAGGGAGACCGGACTTCCGGTTATTATCCATTCAAGGGATGCGGCGGAGGATACTATGCGCATCATGAAAGAGATCCATGCAGAGGAGATTCCGGGAGTAATTCATTGCTATTCTTATTCACCGGAGCTGGCTGAGGAATTTATAAAAATGGGTTATTATATCGGAGTTGGCGGTGTTGTTACCTTTAAAAACGCGAAAAAGCTTGTGGAAACGGTAAAGCGGATTCCGATGGAGCGGATTCTTTTGGAGACAGACTGCCCATATATGGCACCGGAGCCGCACCGCGGAACAAGAAACAGTTCCTTAAACCTCTTGTATGTTGCGGCAAAGATCGCAGAGTTAAAAGGATTGACACCGGAGGAGGTGTGCTGCATCACAAAGGAGAACGCATATCGTTTATTCAGCCGTGTGAATTGTAGTAAATAATAGACAGATTAGGAGAAGTACAATGGAACAGTTTACAAGCAGAGAGGCATTTGATACCTACTGGAAGGAAAATTATATTCCGCTGACCTATGAGGATGTCCGGGAGGAATTTGAGAACTATGTAAAAGAAGCTGAAAAGCACATCTTTCTTTCTGATTATGAGGAAGGAGGATGCATTGCAAAGACAGATTTTATGGATAACCTTTCCCAGACAGCGCAGTTTACCTTTCAGGATACATTAACCGAAGCCTTTTATGAGAAAAACCCGGATCTGTATGAGACTGCATTTGCAATCTATGAGGAAGAGCAGATGGAAGGAAAAGCAGACCAGAATATAGCAGCATCCTTTCATGAGGAGTACCACCGGCTGTATCAGGAATTCTTAAATCAGATGTTTGATACATTTTTTGGAGCATAAATGATGAAAAATGCCGCGGATGAAGCAAAAAGGCGGCAGAAAATATGGAGGAAAGCATGGCAACACTCGGAAATCCGAAAAATACGATAGAGGTATTGCAGAAATACCAGTTTAATTTTCAGAAAAAATTCGGACAGAATTTCCTGATTAATACCGCAATTTTAGAGGAGATCATCGATGCGGCGCATATTACAAAGGAAGATTTTGTGCTTGAGATCGGGCCTGGAATCGGAACGATGACACAGTATCTGTGCGAGGCTGCCAGAGAGGTTGTGGCTGTTGAGATCGATACAAATCTGATTCCGATTCTTCAGGATACATTAAAGGAATATGATAATGTTGAGGTGTTAAATCAGGATATCTTAAAGGTAGATATAAACAGGCTTGCAGAGGAGAAGAATGGCGGACAGCCGATCAAGGTTGTTGCGAATCTTCCATATTATATTACAACACCGATTATTATGGGACTGTTTGAAAGCCATGTTCCGATTGACAGTATCACGATTATGGTGCAAAAAGAGGTCGCAGACCGTATGCAGGTTGGACCGGGAACGAAGGACTATGGTGCATTGTCTCTTGCGGTGCAGTATTATGCAAAGCCGGAGATTGTTGTCAATGTACCACCGAGCTGTTTTATGCCGCAGCCGAAAGTCGGAAGTGCGGTGATCCGGCTGAAATGTCATGAGAAGCCACCGGTTGAGGTAATGGACGAGAAGCTGATGTTTCAGGTGATCCGTGGTTCCTTTAACCAGCGCAGGAAAACGCTTGCAAACGGACTTAATAATTATGGAGGGATTCCGCTTGCAAAGGAACTGATCCAGGAAAGCATAGAGGAGCTTGGAGTTCCGGTTAATATCCGTGGGGAGGCATTGACGCTGGAGCAGTTTGCCGAGCTTAGCAATATTATTAAGAAAAAACTGGAACAAAAATAAAAAACATTTTGTATAAAAAAGTCAGAGGCGGAAACACTGTAGTTAGAAGATAAATTATGACGATGACTATGGAGGAGATGCCGATGAGAAAAAGACAATATATCGCAGCATTAGCCTGTCTTGTGGCAGGGGCAATCGGATTTGTGGGAGTATATTCTACAGAACGGGCCGGGGAGAAGAGAGCCAAAAATGAACGGATGGCACAGGAACAACAGATCGAAGAGAAGACTACGGAGGAAGAGTCTTATGAGGCTTCACATGTTCTTCTGCCGGAACCGGAAAAACCAGAACCAGAATCAGAAACGGTAACTGTTGAGCCAAATCAGGAGCCGGAGGAGGTACAGCCGACAATCGAACAGGAGACACTGCATTTTGCAGCGGAAGAAGGACTGACCTGGCCGGTCGATGGAGATGTTTTATTAAATTATAGCATGGATTCGACAATCTTTTTCCCGACTTTGCAGCAATATCAATATAACCCTGCGATTGTCATTCAGGGAAATGTAAATGATAAAGTATACATTGCAGCAAAAGGGAAAATTACCGATATTTCAACCAATGAAGTAACCGGGCTTACTGTGACGGAGGATCTTGGAGATGGATTTTCGGCAGTATACGGACAGCTAAAGGAGCCAAATTTTGAGATTGGAGATCTGGTTGAGGCAGGACAGGTAATTGGATATGTCAGTGAACCGACAAAATACTATGCTTCGGAAGGAAGCAATGTCTATTTTGAGCTGTTAAAGGATGGAGAGCCGACAGATCCGTTTGAATATCTGGAATAAGGAATAAAACAAATAGTGAAAGCGGGTATTCCAAATAGGAGGACATCAGAATGGATTTTCATGAATATAGCGATGCAGTCCGGGCATGGACGACAGAGGTTATCAGGAATTGCGGAGTCGATGCGGAACGGACGATCAAATCCTGTAATGAACTGATTGCCTGCGGAGTACAGACTGGTGACAGTAAATTATTAGGTTTCGCCTACTTTTATGCGGGCGAAACCTATTACTGTTTAAATGACCATGAGAATTTTATTGACTGTATCTCAAAGGCAGTTACATATCTGGAAAATGCCAGGGAATGGGATCTTTTAGCAAAAAGCTATAATTATCTTGGTATTATGGCGAGCAACAGGCAGAATGCGCTTGTTGCACTTGACTATTATCTGAATGCGGTAAATTATTGCAGAAAATATCATATGCATAAGCAGGAAAATATCGTGAACGCGAATATTGGTTCACTCAACCTGTACTGTAAGAGATATGCAGAGGCACAGATTTATCTGGAAAAGGTAGTATGTGAGATGACAAAAGAGGAAATGGATGAGCGTTATCATACCTTTATGCTCTGCATATACAGCAATCTGATCCAGTGTTATACCGGACAGGGAAACTATGATCAGGTAGAGCTGACAAGAGCCAGAATCTACAAAGAACATTGGAAGTATGCGGATGAGCTGGACAAGCTTTCCGTATGGTGTTCGGAGGCAAGGTATTACCATGCCATAAAGGATATGGAGAAGCGGAATGCCTGTATTGATCTTATTCAACAGCATACAACGGACCGGCTGATGATGCTGGATATTTTTGATGATCTTTGTGAGTACTGTAATATGCTTCTTGAGACGGATAAAGAGGATGCATTCTGGAGCATGATTGATATTGTAGATCCGATTGTCAAACATTCCAATATGAGCAGCATGCAGCTTCGGGTTATTTCACTGAAGGTACAATATTACCGGATTCATAAACAGAGCGCAGAGTATTTACAGGAGGCAGGACTTTATTTTGAGCTGTCAAAGCTTCAGGAAAAGGAAATGCAAAGTATGATGAATTCTGTGCTTGCCATGCGCAAAAATCTTGAGATGGCAAACCGGAAGAAGCAGGAAATGGAGCTTCAGAATAAACGTCTTCTGGAGAAGTCCCAGAGGGATGCGCTGACCGGCCTTGCAAACCGTTACCGGTTTAATGAATTTTCCGAAGAAGCTTTTTCACGGGCCTGCTTAAATCGCACAAATCTGACGTTTGAGATTCTGGACATTGACTATTTTAAGGAATATAACGACAATTATGGACATCAGAAGGGCGATGAATGTCTTGTTCAGGTATCAAGCGCGATCAAACGTCTTGCAGATCGTCATGGAGCTTTTTGTTCCCGATATGGTGGAGATGAATTTGTTTTGATCTATGAAAATATTACGGGTGATCAGGCAGCAGCTTACGCAGAGGAATTAAAGCAGAATATTATTGATCTGAATATGGAACACCGTTTTTCGAAAGCGTATCCGATCGTTACAATTTCACAGGGACTCTGCTCGGATGTTCCGTCCGCTGATAACCGGATTTGGGATTATATGCATAGTGCAGATGCAATGCTTTATCTGGTTAAGAAACAGAGCAGAAATCATTATATGGTCGGAGCTTTGCGTGATTCCTGTCAGGAGCGGACTGGCACGAAGTAGGGAAAGCGGCATAAGATAGAATGTGGTTTTCTTTGAGAGAAATGAAGCGTTAAATGCCCGCAATCGTTTTTTTACAGTTTTACGGTCTGTTATGATAGAAGAAATGATTACAGCACAGAGTGTTTCTTTGAGAAGATACTTTTTACAGAACGATTGCTTTATGATAACTGCAGGAATCTCCTGCAGTACATAGCTTTGCATAAGCATAAAC
>CAKRLN010000102.1 GCA_934359535.1 uncultured Lachnospiraceae bacterium | reverse complement strand
GCCTGCTTATTATTTTGTGCTCACAGTACATGTTCAATTTACTTTCTGTGAGTTTCGCAATTGCCTGAATTATATGAATGATATAAGGAGCAAGCAAATAAGGATAAAAGTGGGATCAAAAATCTTAAAACAGCCCGAAAGTACCCCGGAAATGGCAGAAAGAGGGAAGAGTAAGAAGAAAAGTGGGATCAAAAATCCCGAAACAGCCCGAAAGTACCCCGGAAATGGTAGGAAGAGGGAAGAGTAAGAAGAAAAGTGGGATCAAAAATCCCGAAACAGCCCGAAAGTACCCCGGAAATGGCAGAAAGAGGGAAGAGTAAGAGGAAAAGTGGGATCAAAAATCCCAAAACAGCCCGAAAGTACCCCGGAAATGGCAGAAAGAGGGAAGAGTAAGAGGAAAAATGGGATCAAAAATCTTAAAACAGCCCGAAAGTACCCCGGAAATGGCAGGAAGAGGGAAGAGTAAGAAGAAAAGTGGGATCAAAAATCCCGAAACAGCCCGAAAGTACCCACAATACACATATGGACAAGAAAAGGAGTAAAAAAAATGGAAATATATGGACAGATCAAACAGGTAAGAGAAGCAGTTAAGGCATGGAAGAGAGAGGGGAAAACAGTAGGCTTTGTTCCAACGATGGGATATCTCCACGAAGGTCACAAAAGCCTGATTGATGCGGCAAGACATGAGAATGACAAGGTAGTTGTCAGCATTTTTGTAAACCCAATGCAGTTTGGACCAACCGAGGATCTTGCAAGCTATCCGCGTGATCTTGATCGCGATGCAAAGCTTTGCGAGGATGCAGGCGTAGATGTTATTTTTCATCCGGAACCGGAAGAAATGTATGAGGATGGCTTCTGTTCTTATGTGGATATGAATGGTCTGACAACCGAGCTCTGCGGAAAAACACGCCCGATTCATTTCCGCGGTGTCCAGACGGTTGTGTTAAAGCTGTTCCACATTGTAACACCAGATCGTGCATACTTTGGGCAGAAGGATGCACAGCAGCTTGCAGTAATCCGCCGTATGGTAAAGGATTTAAATGTTGATACGAAAATCATCGGCTGCCCGATCGTCCGGGAAGCGGATGGACTTGCAAAAAGCTCAAGAAATACATATCTGAGTGCAGAGGAGAGACAGGCAGCACTTGTCTTAAGCAGAAGTCTGTCCCTTGGAAAAGCGCTGGTAGAAAAAGGCGAAAAGAGCGCAGCCGCCATCCGGGAAGTCATTGCAGAGGAAATTAAAAAAGAGCCGCTTGCAAAAATTGACTATGTTGATGTGGTGGATTTTGACACGATCACACCGGTGGATACGCTTACCGGTTCCGTACTTGTTGCAATCGCAGTCTACATCGGCAAGACAAGACTGATTGATAACTTTATTGTAGAAGCAGAATAGAAAAGAGGAAAACAAATGAATTGTACAATGTTAAAGGGAAAAATCCACCGCGCAGTTGTAAAGCAGGCAGATTTAAATTATGTCGGAAGCATCACGGTTGATACCGAGCTTTTAGAGGCTGCCGGAATTTTTGAATATGAGATGGTACAGATTGTGGATGTGGAAAACGGAAACCGTTTTGAGACGTATACGATCGCAGGTGAGCCAGGGAGCGGCATGATCTGCTTAAACGGTGCCGCAGCTCGTCAGGTCGCAGTCGGAGACCATGTGATCTTAATGTGCTATGCGCAGATGACACCGGAGGAGGTAAAGGAGCATCATCCGAAGGTTGTATTTGTCGATGAAGAGAATCAGATTGCCCGTGTAACCAATTATGAGAAGCACGGAAAGCTGACAGAGGACTTTATCTAAACATATCATTTTTGTATTGCAACTATATCAATGATAGCTTTTACTTATTTCAGAACGAGGCTTATAATTACACACGGTAATGAGAGTGTACATAAGAATAAGCACGAATGGAAGTGGAAGAAAGATGATTGATCATGGAAACAATACAATTGACAGGCAGCTTTTTGATGCGTTTAAGGAGCTTGCGGTGAAGCAGCCAATTGAAAAAATCACGATCCGGCAGATCACAGATCAGGCTGGTGTGATACGGGCTACCTTTTATAATCATTTTGCAGATAAATACAGGCTGATCGAATCGATCATTACAACGGAGCTGTTAGAACCGGTCCGTCCACTTCTGAAAAATGGAATGCTGCTTGAGGCGATGGTTGTGCTTTTAAGTAATATTGAAACAGACCGCGCCTTTTACAGCAGGCTTGTTCGGTTACAGGAGCCGATTTCTTTTCAGGATCTCTTTGTACAGTGTGCGGCAAAGGAACTGGAGCTGGTTGTAAATGATATGGAAAGCGGAAAGAAATATGTTTATGGCTGGATAAAGCCGGAAGTGATTGCCGCTTATTATGCGCAGTCAATTTGCTTTGTGATTACCGAATGGATACAGAAGGGAATGCATCTTCCGGCGCGGCTTGCAGCAGAGGAATATTTCATTCTGCTTTCCCATCCGGTCAATGATATGATCGGATGCTTAAAGCAGGCGGAGTGATGTTTTGGTCTGATCAGGCATGGACTGCCTGAACTTCTGGGCAGCCGCATTTAACGGATGCTCAGGATCATAGACAAGGCAGATATGCCGCTTCGGGATCTCCTCCTGAAGCGGTAATTTTATGATTTCCTGCGCAGCAATGGATTTTTGTGCCATCTCCTCTGGAAGAAAGGCAAGTCCGAGCTCGCACTGGACGAGCGTCAGAATCTGACTGGTGGTTGCTGTTTCGATGTCCGGGTTAAGCTCCAGATTATGGGCTGAAAACAGTTTTTCATAAAAACGGTAGGTGGTGGTCTCGCGCCCGAGGCTAATAAGCGGGTACCTGTTAAGATCCGAGAGGGAGAGCGGAGGCTTGATCTGTGGAAGGAAGGTTGTTCCGCTGACTAAGATCTCCTGAAAGGAACGGAGCCTGATCTCCTTTAACGGAGCCTCAATGAGCGTTGGGGACGTTACGACGGCGAAATCGATTTCTCCGTTTTTTACCGCATGGATCGCCTGTGGGGTGGAGTGGTTGTAAAGCTTTAAGCGGATTCCGGGATACGTCATGTGGAAGGCTTTAAGCACCTTTTGAAGATAGATGTTTAATGCGGTTTCGCTGGCACCGATCGCAATGCTTCCGTGCATCAGGCTGGCACTGTCGGAAAGCTCAGATTCCGCAGCCGTAAGCTGTGACATGGCAGAGGAGACACGGGTATAAAGACGTTCACCCTCCGGAGTCAGGTGGACACCGCGGTTTGTGCGGATAAAAAGCGTGCAGTGAAGCTGCTGCTCTAAGCAGTTCATGGCGCGTGTAATATTGGGCTGGCTGTTGCCGAGGGCATGTGCCGCCTTTGTAAAATTGTTATATTTTGCAACATAATAAAAAATTCTGTAATATTCTAAATTTACATTCATAGTAAAAAATCCCTGATATATCAAAAACTTATGTTCATAGTACCGATAATCGTTTTTACCTATTTCTAATGTAATAGTATAATAGAACCGGACATGAAAAACAAGAAAAAGCGGTTTTTGCCGGGTTATTCCTCTTTTTCGGCAGGAACCGCTTGCGGTGCGCCCCGGTCAATGGTAGAATCGTAGAAGATAAAGACTCATGAGTGCCAAATTATACAGTATGAAAAAGAAAAGCAGTAATTTAGAAAATAAAGAGGAAACATCAATGAAGAATAAGAAAATGAAATGGCTTGCTTTGGTTCTTACCGGGGCAGCAGCAGTCATGTTATTTACGGGCTGTGAAAATAAAAAAGACGATGCAATGGAGTCATACCGCAAGTCGGGTATTGAAGCGATGGACAAGGAGCAGTATGGGGATGCCGTGGATGCTTTCCAGAAGGCGCTTGATGAATCCGATGGAAAAATTGGTAAAAAAGAGCTGGATCTTTGTTTTTATAAGGCAGAGGCACAGTATCTTTCCGGAGATACCGATGCGGCAATGGATACCTATAATTCGATTATAAGCTACGACAACAATTCGGCAGATGCATATTATCTGCGGGGCAGCCTATACTATGCGATGGGCGATAAGGAATCGGCAGTCAATGATTACAGCATGGCAGTTAAGCTGGATCCGGACAATTATGATCTCTACATCGGAATCTACAATTCCATGGCGGCCAATGATCAGGAATCGGACGGCGAGTATTATCTGAATGAGGCATTAAAGATCAAGGGCGACAAGACAAAGGATAAGCTGGAAAAAGGAAAGATCTATTATCTTTTAAAGGATTATGACAAGGCGGAGAGCTGCTTAAAGGAGGCCTTGGATGCCGGAGAGAAGGAGGCCAATTTCTATCTGGCACAGGTATGCAGTGCAAAGGATGATGCAGATAGTGCAGACAGCTATATGCAGGCATACCTGGACAGCGGCGATGTCACATCCTCGGAGCTTTATGAATACGGCATGCAGCAGATGGAGAAAAAGGATTATGCGCAGGCAGTTACGTATTTTACAGCAGGACTTGACATGGACGAGGTGCCGAACAAGCAGGCTCTTATGAAAAAATGCATTGCAGCATATGAATTTTCCGGTGATTTTGAATCGGCAAAAAAAATGATGGCAGATTACGTGGAAGAATATCCGGATGACGAGAGTGCAGCCCGTGAGAACACCTTCCTTCAGACGAGATAAAAAGGAGAACTATGGCAGAAGCATTTAAGATTGAAGAATTAGAAGAACGCGTGATTTTAGTCGGTGTGAGTGAGCAGGACGGGGATGACGCGGAGGATTCCTTAACCGAGCTTGCAGAGCTTGTAAAAACAGCTGGTGCATCGGTCTGCGGGACGCTCATCCAGAAGCGGGAGCTGATCCATCCGGGTACTTACGTTGGAACCGGAAAAGTAAAAGAAATCGCGGAGCTGATCGAAACGACCGGGGCAACCGGAATTGTCTGTGATGATGAGCTTTCGCCGGCACAGCTCAATAATTTAGAGGATCAGCTTCAGACGAAGGTGATGGACCGGACGCTTATAATTTTAGACATTTTCGCGGACCGTGCGACAACAAGTGAGGGCAAGATCCAGGTCGAGCTTGCGCAGCTTAAGTACCGGATGAGCCGCCTGAGTGGACTTGGAAGATCGATGTCAAGGCTCGGAGGCGGAATCGGAACGAGAGGACCGGGAGAGAAGAAGCTTGAGATTGACAGACGTCTGATCAAAGACCGGATCGCACAGCTGAACCGTGAATTAAAGGAGGTGCAGAAGCACCGTGAGGTGGCACGTTCCAAACGAACGAAAAACCAGATTCCGGTCGTTGCGATTGTTGGCTATACGAATGCCGGAAAATCCACGCTTTTAAATCATCTGACGGATGCAAAGGTGCTTGAGGAGGATAAGCTTTTTGCAACGCTTGATCCAACGACAAGAATGCTTACCCTTTCCGGAAGGCAGCAGGTGCTTTTAACGGATACGGTTGGTTTTATCCGCAAGCTCCCGCATCATCTGATCGAGGCATTTAAGAGTACGCTTGAGGAGGCAAAATACTCTGATTATATTTTCCATGTCGTGGATGCATCCAATCCGCAGCGTGATAAGCAGATGCATATTGTATACGAGACGCTGGATGAGCTTGGGGTAAAGGATAAGACGGTTGTTACATTATTTAACAAGCAGGATCTTCGGACGGATGACGAACCACTGCATGATTTCAGGGCTGACCATACGCTTGCGATCTCCGCGGCAAAGGAGGAAGGTCTTTTCGAAGTGAAGGAGCTGTTAGCTGAAATTTTAAGGGAAAATAAAATCTATATCGAACGGGTGATCCCGTATGCAGATGCTGGACTGATCCAGCTTATCCGCAGCCAGGGAGAACTTCTTTCCGAGGATTATGAAGCAGATGGCATTGCCATAAAGGCCTATGTCCCGATGGAGGTTTACGGGAAGCTGCCAGATTAGAAAAAGACGGTCAGCGGATTGTTTTTTTAATAAATTGGCATGGAACCATCAATACTGTCAGAAGAGCTTTGTGTGATATGCGCATCAAGCTCTTCTTTTTTTCTTGCAAGCAAAAGCTCAAGAAATACCTCGCTTCTGTGGATCAGGGCATCTCTGCCGTAATTCCGGATAAAACGCATCCATAGCGGGCAGACAAGCTCCTTGAAGGACATGAAGAAAAGCGGAAGCAGCATATTGCCGCTGATATAAGAAAGCTCATGGTAGAAGCGGAAGGTGTTTTCCACAAGCTCTTCATCGGTGTTACTGCCCTGAATGTCCGAAAGCAGCGGTTCTAAGGAATGAAGTGTCGTATCTCCTGCCTGATCGATGGCAAGCGCAGCTGCAAGCTGGACAAGCACAATGCGAAGCTCCAGGATGGAACGCACCTCGCGGCGTCCGATATTGCCACCGTGATAATTCATGATCGAGACAAGTGTCTCAAGCGTTCCGTTCCGCCTGTAATCCTCGACAAAGGTTCCGATTCTTGGTTTTACAACGAGGAAGCCCTTTTTCTCCATCTCAGAAATGCCGGAATTTACAACTGCGCGGCTTATCTGCATAGAGCTCGCAAGCTCGCGTTCGCTTGGCAGCTTTGTGCCGATTGGAAGCTCCCCGGATAAAATTTTACTTTCTAAATCTGAGATAAACAGCTCCTTTAGGGAAGGAGCAGATAATTTGTGAAAAGCCATAGGTTTGTCTCCTTACTGGTTATACCAGAATATAAAAAAAGTGGTTGTTTTTTCTAGTAACTACAGATATACTACAATATCCGATTTGGAAAAACAATAAAATTTATGTAAAAAAGTGGCAAAAATGCAATATCGGCACGATATGAGAAAAGTTTTCAAATATTGACAGTAGGAAAAAAGTATGGTATTGTAAATGCCTAATGTTATGAGTGCGGCTGGTCGTACCAGATGATGCATAACTGGTGCGGCCCATTTGGATCCCGTAGATATAACAGGAGGGAGTATTTTTTAATAAAAGTGTAACTATTCAGAACCCTTAGAAGATGAGAAGAAGCGTATTCTCTTCTTCGTAAGGTGGCTCGAATAGAGTCACCGCCCCATATATGAGCAAAATAAGCTGCATTGCAGCGGGAAAGCACGAGTTATCGTGCGATTTTGCGAATTTATGGGGAAGGGTTTGAGTAATTATGGACAAAGCCGGCAGAGGATTGAGGGGTCATCTGCCGGTTTTTCGTTGCACAGACATGGAATTTCTACTATAATAGAACTGTTTCCAGGGGGGACGAAAAACATGAGTAAACAAGATGAAAAATTACAAAAAGAGGTGGAGCGTGAGGCAGAAAAAAAGCGCAGGCTCCGTGATAAAAAGCTCTGGAAGGAAGATATTGAATACCGGAAAACCCATCCAATCCGCTGGGACAAGTTAGACAATACGGCACATCTTTTCCCGGTGATTGCAGGGGAGAGCATGACAAATGTGTACCGGATCAGTGTTACCTTGAATGAGAGGATCAATCGGATGGTGCTGCAGGAGGCGCTGGATATCGTGCTTCCGAAGTTTGATGGCTTTAATGTGCGGCTTCGGAGAGGAATTTTCTGGTATTATTTCGAGGAGAATGGCAAGAGTGCGCCAAAGGTATGTGAGGAGCATACCTTTCCGTGCCGGTATATTGAGCAGAACCAGAACCAGAATTATATGTTCCGTGTGACCTATTATGACT
>CAKRLN010000101.1 GCA_934359535.1 uncultured Lachnospiraceae bacterium | reverse complement strand
CTCTTTTCGGATGCCGCATTCTGCCACAACCAAAACCTCATAGCTTTTTTCACCATTTTTTAAGATCACGCGTCCATAATTTCTGCCAGCGTGCATTGCTGATGGATCAACAGTAACCGGAAGCTTATACATGCTTCCGATAAAATCCTCTGTCTCAATCTGGGCTCTTTCCGCAAAAAGAAAGTTTCCCTCCGTCTGAACCATAATCTTTGTATAGCCCCATCCGTCCTTTTGAATTTCAATCTTTTCCTGCCTGCATTCATCAAAATCAAAAAACGAAAGCTCTGCTGTCTGGACGGAAATGCCAGTAGGTCTTTTTTTCCTGGCACCAACGAAAAATTCTTCCAGATTCCGGCTGCACGGCATTGCTTTTTGATATGCCCGGTATAACAAGACCTCCTTTTCGTCTGCCCCTTCCAAGATAATTTCAAATTCCGGAGAATAAAAAATCCGGTATGCTTCCTGCCAGTCCTTCTCTGCTGCCTTTGCGAAATCATCCAGTGTCCGGATTGTTTTGCCTGCCAGAACGGGATAAGACCGTCCTACAGATACACAAAAAGAAAGGCTATATTCACGCTGGCTGCACAGTATTACAAAGCTGCCTCTTAGAATATCCCCTTCGCTTAGTCCTTCGCTATGGAATTGATATGTGACTGTACTTCTGTCCCCTTCAAACTGTGGCGTCAGACATTCCATTCTTGGATTTGTGGAATAAACCATTCCATGTGTTGGAATTCTGTTTTTGTTTATGATTTCAAAACTCCCCAAACAGTTTTTCCCTTCCTGTGCCAAAAGTTCAATACTCTCCACAGAAAATTCAAGTTCTGGAGGGGTCACATCAAACCGGCCGCCTGCCAGCTGTCTCAGTCGTCTCTGCAAACCATCACCTGCTTTTTCTTCTTGTTCCTTGCTTTTTTCTCAGCTTAGACTATAATGAATTATAAACTATTTACTATATCGTTGCAACAGGAAAGGAAAGATAATGATTCAGCATAAAGACCATTTTCACGGCAGTGATCTGGAAAAAATCGAAAACATCTACGGCATACAAAAAGAAGACATCATAAGCTTCTCTGCTAACGTAAACCCACTTGGGGTATCCACAAAATTAAGACAGGAATTATCTTCCCATATCGATGCTATCACAAGCTATCCGGATCGTGAATATACATCTCTGCGCAAATGCATGGCAGCCTACTGTGGCTGTGATTATGAACATATTCTGGTTGGAAACGGTTCCACAGAACTGATCTCCCTCCTGATCCAGATCAAACATCCAAAGCATGCCATGATCGTAGGACCAACCTACTCTGAATATGAACGGGAAATTTCTCTTCTTGGAGGCATTACCCGCTATTATCCGCTGAAGGAAAGCAATGATTTTATACTCGAGGAAGACGATTTCCTTTCAAAGCTGGATGAAAATACTGATTTTTTAATTCTTTGTAATCCAAATAATCCGACCTCTACCTGTATCAAAAAGACAAGCATACGCCGGATTCTGGATCGCTGTAAAATGTATGGCATCTTTGTCATGATTGATGAAACTTATGTGGAATTTGCCCCGGATATTTCAAAAATCTCCGCGGTTTCCCTTGCAAATGATTACAATAATCTTGCTATTTTACGCGGAACCTCGAAATTTTTTGCCGCACCAGGGCTCCGTCTTGGTTATGCCATCCTGGGTGACCTTACCCTTTTAAACCAGATCAATTCTGTTAAAAACCCGTGGATGATCAATTCCCTTGCTGTTGTTGCAGGCGAGACCATGTTTCAGGATACTGCCTATATTAAGGCCACCCGTGATCTGATCCTCTCCGAGCAAAACCGGATGTATCAATTGTTCTCTGACAGCAGCCGCTTTCAAGCCTATAAACCTTATGGTAACTTTATGCTGCTTCGGATTCTTGAGCCATCGCTTACCTCGGATCAGTTATTTGACCGGGCAATCCGGGAAAAAATGATGATCCGCGACTGCTCTACCTTTCCATTTCTTGATGACCATTATATCCGCTTCTGCTTTATGAAGCCCGAAGACAATGACAGACTTGCCGCATGTCTGCTTCGTCCATAGGTTACCGTATAAAACGACGGAAGGCCTTCTGGATTGTTTCAACCGCAAGGCTCAGATAACGGAGTGCCGGTTCTGTAATGATTGCAAATACAATCATAAGCATCGCACACTGCTTGGAGATTCCAGTGATTGCAAACAGATGACTGATAAAAAGCATGCAGTAAAGCCATCCGGCAATCACCCCGACCATCATAATGATATGTCCTTTTGTCATTGGCCGTGCAATGCGGTATAAAATCATAAATCCGACAATCGCAACAAGGATCGTACAGGATGTGGAAAGGCAGTCTGTATCCACACCAAATTCCCGACAGAAAAGTACAAGCCCGCTTACGACAATAAAGTCGGTCAGTCCTGCCGGAAGTGCCTTTAATAATACGTTCGTCATAAAATGTCCCTGTATCCGGTTTTTATTCGGTTCGAGTGCAAGCACAAACGATGGAATTCCAATTGTAAACAGGCTGATCAATGATACCTGGGATGGCTCAAGCGGATATTCAAGGAGCAGAATCACGGAAAAGATGGAAAGCAGCATGGAAAAAATATTCTTTACAATATAAAGTGATGCCGTGCGCTCAATATTATTGACAACACGCCTTCCCTCCATAACAACTGATGGCATTCTTGAAAAATCGGAATCTAAAAGCACAAGCTGGGATACCTGGGATGCCGCGTCACTTCCGGATGCCATTGCAATACTACAGTCAGCATCCTTTAACGCTAAAACATCGTTTACCCCATCCCCGGTCATTGCAACGGTTTTCCGGCAGCTCTTTAATGCCTGGACAAGCATCCGTTTCTGCTCCGGCTTTACACGCCCGAATACGGTATATTTCTTTACGGCTTCCCTGTAATCTTCTTTTGAATGAAGCAAAGAGGCATCAATACTGTGCTCTGCATTGCAGATACCTGCTTCTTTTGCAATGGCAGAAACGGTATGCGGGTTGTCTCCTGAAATCACTTTGACCTCAACTCCACGCTTTGCAAAATACGAGAACGTTTCTTTTGCTCCCTTCCGGATCGGATTTGACAGAAGTAAAATCGCAGATGGTATAACCGCCTCTGTTAACGTTCCTTTCTTTAATACCCCCTGATATTCCCCAAATACAAGCACACGATATCCCTGTCCTCCGTATCCTTCAATCTTTTCCTTATAATCTGCATACTGCTCCCGCAGTACAAATTCCGGAGCACCAAGCACATATGCTTTTCCAGCAAGCGTTGCTCCCGAATATTTTGTCTCAGATGAAAATGAGAGAATCTCTCCTGCCTTATTTTTTACCTCACCGAAAAAATACTGCTGCAGTGCCTTCATCGTGTCATTATCCGGAGGCATGCAGGCCGAAAAATCACATAAAAGCGCTTTTACCTGCTCTTCTTTTTCCTCTCCAAGCACCTCAAAACGGTATACTGACATGCCCGGCTCTGTAATCGTTCCTGTTTTATCCACACATAAGACATTCACCCGCGCAAGTGTCTCGATGCATTTCATATCATGGATCAATACCTCCTGCCTGGCAAGCCGTACTGCACTGACTGCCATTGCCACACTCGCAAGCAGATAAAGCCCCTCCGGGATCATTCCAATCACAGCCGCAACCATGCTGGTAATGCTCGTATAGAAAGACTCCCCATTATAGATAAACGATTGTACAAAAAGTGCGATCCCGATTGGAATGATCAGTATACCCATAACCATAATCAAACGGTTCAGGGAACGGATCATCTCCGATTGCTCCCCTTCTTTGCCCTTTGTTGCCTGAACCGTAAGCTTTGAAATATAAGAATCTGCCCCAACATGGGTAAGTCTGGCTTTTGCCTCCCCGGAGACAACAAAGCTTCCCGACATTAAGGGATCTGTTTCCTGCTTTGTGATCTCATCGGCTTCTCCGGTAATAAGTGCCTCATTTACCTGAAGCTCCCCGCTTACAACAACCGCATCCGCAGGAATCTGGCTTCCTGCCTTTAAACAGATCACATCGTCAAGAACCAGTTCCTCCGATGGAAGTTCCACCGCTTCCCCATTCCGGACTGCCACGGTTCTTGGTGCATTTAAAATAGACAGACGGTCTAAAACCTTTTTAGAATGAACCTCCTGGACAATCCCAATGACCGTATTTGCAACAATAATGAGAAGAAATAACATATCCCGCCATGCGCCTACGACCGCAAGTAATATTCCTAATACAAGAAAAATCATATTAAAATACGTAAATACATTGGATTTTACAATATCAGAAACCGATTTTGTTGATGAATCCACACGTTCATTCACTTCATGGCGCAGAATTCTTTCCTGTACGTCCTCTGTACTTAACCCACTTTTCGTATCAACTGCTGTTTTTAGGTCTTCTTCCCTGTAATTTTCGTCCATATAATATGCTCCCCTGTTATGTACCCGCTTTATTTTGTAGTTTTTATATTAAATCCGAAGCTTTGGTTTTCGCATTGAAATCATAGTTATTATACTTCTTTTTTCAGATAAATTCCTGTCTTCTTCACATATTTTATGAAATTTTAACATTGTTTATCCAGATTTTCGAATCTGTTTTGAAACATGGCAGTTCATGCAGCTTCCGTATGATTACAAAAAAAGCAGGAAACTGCTTGTCTATACGCCGTTTCCTGCTTGTAATTCTTTTATTATTTATTTGTTAGAAAGGAACTCATCAATTCCTTTTGCTGCCGCTTTTCCTGCACCCATAGCAAGAATAACGGTTGCTGCACCAGTCACTGCATCGCCGCCAGCATATACTCCGGTCTTAGATGTTGCACCGGTCTCTTCTGATGCAATGATACATTTTCTCTTATTGGTATCAAGCCCAATTGTAGTAGAAGAGATTAACGGGTTTGGAGAAGTTCCAAGCGACATGATCACAGTATCACAATCGATCTCATACTCAGATCCCGGAATCTCAACCGGACTTCTTCTTCCGGATTCATCCGGCTCACCAAGCTCCATTTTAATTATACGGATTCCTTTTACCCAACCGTTTTCATTAACAAGAATCTCGGTTGGATTCTGAAGGAGGTCAAAGATAATGCCTTCTTCTTTTGCATGGTGTACCTCTTCCTTACGTGCCGGGAGTTCTTCCTCTCCACGACGGTATACGATATGTACCTCTGCGCCGAGACGGAGTGCGGTTCTTGCTGCATCCATTGCGACGTTACCGCCACCGACAACTACAACCTTATGTCCCTCTGCAATCGGAGTCTCATAGCCTTCCTCGTAAGCTTTCATCAGGTTATTTCTCGTCAGGAATTCGTTTGCGGAAAATACACCATTTGCCTGCTCGCCAGGAATTCCCATAAATCTTGGAAGTCCTGCACCAGAACCGACAAAGACTGCCTCAAAGCCTTCCTCTTCCATGAGTTCATCGATTGTAACAGATTTTCCAATTACAACATTCGTCTCAATCTTAACACCCAGGGATTTTACATTTTCCACTTCTGCTGCAACAACCTTATCCTTCGGCAGACGGAATTCCGGAATTCCATAGCTTAACACACCGCCTGCTTTATGAAGTGCTTCAAAAATTGTTACATCATATCCAGCCTTTGCAAGATCTCCGGCACAGGTAAGACCTGCTGGGCCAGAACCAATGACTGCAACCTTATGTCCGTTTAAGTGCTCTGCATTCTTTGGAGCGATCTTATGCTCTCTTGCCCAGTCTGCAACAAAGCGCTCTAATTTACCGATCGCAACCGGCTCCCCTTTAATGCCCCGGATGCATTTTCCTTCACACTGGCTCTCCTGCGGGCATACACGGCCGCAGACCGCCGGAAGTGCAGAGGATTCCGAAATCACCTGATATGCGCCCTCAAAATCCCGGTCTTTGACTTTCTCGATAAAGCCCGGAATGTTAATGGAAACCGGACATCCCTTCATGCACTGTGCATTCTTACAGTTTAAACAGCGGCCTGCTTCTGCAACTGCCTCTTCTTCATTATATCCATAGCATACTTCTTCAAAATTCTTTGCACGAACCTCTGGTTTTTGTTCGCGAACTGGTATTCTTGTTAATACGTCCATTATATCCTCCAAATCATCTACGCTCTTATCCGTTGCAGTGTCCACATCCGCCATGATGTGTATTTCCCTCTTCATAGGCAAGCTTTGCACGGCCTTCCTGTGTCTTATACTGCTGCTGACGTTTCATTGCCTGATCAAAATCTACAAGATGTCCGTCAAATTCCGGTCCGTCTACACAGGCAAATTTTACCTTGCCATCCACGATTAAACGACAAGCTCCACACATTCCGGTTCCGTCTACCATGATCGGGTTCATGGAAACGATTGTCGGAATCTCTAATTTTTTTGTCAGCAGGCAGACAAATTTCATCATGATCATCGGTCCGATTGCAACACAGATGTCATAATGGTTTCCTGCATTTACAAGCTCCTCAAGCTGATTGGTTCCCATTCCATGGAAGCCATAGCTTCCGTCATCCGTTGTTACATAAACATGGCCTGCAACCGCTTTCATCTCATCGATATAGAATAAAAGCTCCTTCGTTCTTGACCCCATGATAACATCCGCATCCACACCGTGCTCATGCAGCCATTTTACCTGTGGATATACCGGAGCAGTACCAAGCCCTCCAGCAATAAAGACGATCTTCTTTTTCTTTGTCTCTTCCAGATTTTCTTCCTTGCAAAGCTCCGATGGACAGCCTAACGGACCAACAAAATCCTCAAGCTCATCCCCTTCATTCAATGCCATCATTCTCTCGGTTCCTGCACCGATTGTCTGAACAACGATCGTTACCGTTTCTTTTTCTCTATCATAATCGCAGATGGTAAGTGGAATTCTCTCACCGACCTCATCTACCTTTGCAATGATGAACTGTCCAGGGAGACAGGATTTTGCAACACGCGGCGCTTTGATATCCATCAGGATGATCTGATCTGCCAGCTGCTCTTTTCTAACGATTGGATACATTTTCTTCCTCCTAGTTATCTTTCAATTTCGTATTTTCGACATCTAACTACCATATTAATAAATTTTATCAAAAATAGCAACGTCTATTTCTCATCCGCAGATAAAAGTATGCGGTCATTATCAAGGACACTCCCTGCACGGACAGAGAACTGCGACAGCAGATCATCCACTGTCATCTTTGCCCTCTCCTCCCCTGACACATCCAATACGATCTGTCCGGAGTGCATCATAAGCGTACGGTTTCCAAGCTCTAATGCCTGATGCATATTATGGGTTACCATAAGACAGGTAATCTTTCTCTCTGCAACAATCTTTCTTGTAAGGTCAAGTACCTTTTTGGCGGTCGCCGGATCAAGTGCTGCCGTGTGCTCATCAAGAAGCAGAATCTTTGGCGTAACCATAGTCGCCATAAGAAGGGTAAGTGCCTGTCTCTGACCTCCGGACAAAAGACCTACCGGCTGCCTCATACGATCCTCAAGCCCCATATCAAGCTGTGCAAGCTGCTCTTGGAATTTCTTTTTATCTGCATTTGATATTCTGCTAAAATATGCATGATTTGCCGTCGATGCACGCAAATAGGCAAGTGCCATGTTTTCCTCGATTGTCATATGCGGGGCTGTACCACGA